>NZ_JBQTHF010000079.1:0-39704 GCF_052390155.1 Actinokineospora sp.
CGATCTCGTCGCCGCCCAGCAGCATCGGCACGCCCTGCGAGAGGAGCAGCGTGGCGAGGAAGTTGCGCGTCTGGCGGGCGCGCAGCGCGTTCACCGCGGGATCATCGGCCGGGCCCTCGGCGCCGCAGTTCCAGGAGCGGTTGTGGTCCTCGCCGCCCTCGTCGCCGTTCGCCTGGTTGTGCTTGCGCTCGTACGACACGAGGTCGTGGAGCGTGAAGCCGTCGTGGGCGGTGACGAAGTTGATGCTCGCCGACGGCCGACGGCCGCCCCCCTCGTAGAGGTCCGAGCTGCCGGTGAGGCGGTTCGCGAACTCCGCCACGGTCGCGTTCTCGCCGCGCCAGTAGTCGCGCACGGCGTCGCGGTACTTGCCGTTCCACTCCGACCACAGGTGGGGGAAGTTGCCCACCTGGTAGCCGCCCTCGCCGAGGTCCCAGGGCTCGGCGATCAGGTGCACCTGCGACAGCACCGGATCCTGGTGGATGATGTCGAAGAACGCGCCCAGGCGGTCGACGTCGTGCAGCTCGCGCGCCAGCGCCGAGGCGAGGTCGAAGCGGAAGCCGTCGACGTGCATCTCGAGCACCCAGTAGCGCAGGCTGTCCATGATCAGCTGCAGCGTGTGCGGGTGCCGCATGTTGAGCGAGTTGCCGGTGCCGGTGGTGTCGTAGTAGCGGCTCGGGTCGTCGGTCAGGCGGTAGTACGCGGCGTTGTCGAGGCCGCGGAAGGCCAGCGTCGGGCCGAGGTGATTGCCCTCGGCGGTGTGGTTGTAGACCACGTCGAGGATGACCTCGATGTTCGCCTCGTGCAGCGTGCGCACCATCGCCTTGAACTCGGTCACCTGCGTGCCCTGCGTGGTGTTCGCGGCGTAGGCGCCGTGCGGGGCGAAGAACGCGATCGTGTTGTAGCCCCAGTAGTTGCGCAGGCCGCGCTCGCTCAGGCCGTGGTCGTGCAGGAACTGGTGCACCGGCATGAGTTCGATCGCCGTGACGCCCAGCTTGGTCAGGTGGTCGACCACCGCGGGATGCGCCAGACCCGCGTAAGTGCCGCGCAGTTCCTCGGGCACCCCCGGGTGGCGCATCGTCAGGCCCCGCACGTGCGCCTCGTAGATCACCGTCTCGTTGTACGGCGTCTTCGGGTTGCGGTCGTTCGCCCAGTCGAAGAACGGGTTGACCACCACCGCTTTCGCCGTGTGCGGCCCGGAATCGTCGTCGTTGCGCTGGTCGGGGTCGCCGAACCGGTAGCCGAACACCGACTCGTCCCACTCGACCTCGCCCTCGACCGCCTTGGCGTACGGGTCGAGCAGCAGCTTGGCCGGGTTGCACCGCGGGCCCGCGGCTGGATCGTGCGGGCCGGTGACCCGGTAGCCGTAGTGCTGGCCGGGGAGCACACCGGGCAGGTAGCCATGCCACACGAACCCGTCGACCTCCGGCAGCCGCACCCGCCGCTCGGTGCCGTCCGAGTCGAACAGGCACAGGTCCACCCGGGTCGCGACCTCGGAGAACAGTGCGAAGTTCGTGCCCGTCCCGTCGTAGGTCGCACCGAGCGGGTAAGGGGTTCCTGGCCAGGGCCGCACACATTCTCCTCGGTCATGCCCGGCCGCGAGGTACGGCCGCGAGGGCTGTCAGCGGACACCATATGGCCAGGGACCGCCGCCGGGCAGCGCGGTGTTCGGTGTCACCGGATTTCAGTCGTCGTCGCCGGACTTGCCGCGCTGCTTCTCCTTGGCAGGCTTGCCACGGGGCTTCTCCTGTGCGTTGCCCGGTGCGGGCGCGACTGTCACCTCGGGCGCCTGGATCACCTGGGTCGCCGAGTTCATCGGGGGCACGGCCACGGTGCTCGTCGGCGCGGGTGTCACCACGGGCGCCGCGGGCCCGGCGGTGGAGTCGCGGGTGGCGGCGATCGCGATCAGACCGCCCGCCAGTACCGCGGTCACGGCCAGCCAGGAGTGCACGAAGCGCTTGCGGGGCCTGGGCTCGGGCGGCGGCGCGGCGGCAGGCAGGTACGTGGTCGCCTGCGCCCGCCGGTCGCGCTCCCACGGCGGCCGAAGCGGCGGCGGCGCCATCTTGCCGACCAGCGCGGCAGCGGCCAGCCGCTGCGCGCAGTCCGCGGCGTCGGGCCGGTCGACGGGCTCGCGCGCGGTCATCGCCGCCACCGTGTCCGCCCAGACTTCGGGCAGCCACTCGGGGATCTCGGGGGCGCGGCTCAGCCGGGCGATTGCCGCCTCGACGTCGGTGCCGTCGTAGGCGGGCTCGCCGGTCAGACACTCTAGCAGCACCAGCCCGAGCGAGTAGATGTCGCCCGCGGGCCCGGTCTCGTCGCCGCGGACCTGCTCGGGCGCCAGGTAGGCGGCCGTGCCGACGCAGTGGCCGGTGGAGGTCAGCCGGGCGGTGCCCAGCGCGCGGGCGATGCCGAAGTCGGCGAGGTAGCAGGTGCCCTCCTCGTCGAGCAGCACGTTCGACGGCTTCATGTCGCGGTGCACGATGCCCTGGGAGTGCACGTAGGCCAGGGTGTTCGCCAGCCGCAGCCCGAGCCGGGCGACCACGTCCCCGCCGAGCGGGCCGCTGTCCAGCAGGGTGCGCAGCGTGCAGCCGGTGACCAGTTGCATCACCAGGTAGGGCTGGTCGCCGTCGAGGGCGACGTCGAACACCCGCACCAGGCCCGGGTGGGACAGCCCGGCCAGCAGCCGGGCCTCGGACTCCAGCCGGGCGGCGGTCGCGCGGTCGCCGTGCGGGCGGAAGATCTTGAGGGCCACCTCGCGGTTGAGCCGGGTGTCAGTCGCCCGGTGCACGTCGGCCATCCCGCCCGTGCCGATCAGCCCGCCGAGGCGGTACCGGTCGTCGAGCAGCTCTCCCGTGCTCATTCCACCTCCAGCTCGCGCGGCCCGACAGCAGGGACATACCCGCGCGGGGCGGGTGACAAACCCGGCCTCGGATGGGTGGAAGTTCGCCGTTCGGGCGCATGGATCACGCCGAACGGGGGTATCACTGCTGCGTAGTTCACGCTCACAGTCCCGAGCGCACACCATCACGGAGGAGGGGCAATGTCCCTGGAAGACGACGACATCCGCAGCGGCCACGTCGGCGGACACGGTGCCGCGGACGGCGGCGCGGGCAGTGGCCACGACGGCGGTGCCGATGGCGGCGCGGACAGTGGTGCGGGCGCCGACCACGGTGCGGCGGACGGCGGGGCCGGTGCCGACGGTGGGGCGGACGGCGGCGCTGACGGTGGCGCGAGCGGCGATGGCGGTGCCGACGGCGGCGCGGACAGTGGTGCGGACGGTGGCGCCGGGTCCGACCACGGTGCCGCTGACGGTGGCGCGGGTGGCGACGGTGGCGCGGACGGTGGCGCCGATGGTGGCGCGGGCCGGTGATGTGACCGACTCCGCTGGTGTCCCCGCCGGGTGGTCCGCCGACGCGGACCGCCCGGCGCTGCGGCGCTGTGTCGGCGTGGAGCCCGCCGTCTTCGCCGACGAACACTGGGGGCGCCGCCCGCTGCTCACCCCGGCGGGCGGCCTGCCCAAGGGGTTCGACGACCTGCTGACGCCGGCGGGCGTCGACGAACTGCTGTCCCGGCGCGGGCTGCGCACCCCGTTCCTGCGGATGGCGCGCAACGGGTCAGTGCACGGGTCGAGTCAGTTCACCGGCGGTGGCGGGGTCGGCGCGGAGGTCGCCGACCAGGTCGCCGACGACAAGGTGGCCCGGCTGTTCGCCGACGGCAGCACGCTGGTGCTGCAGGGCCTGCACCGGCTGTGGCCGCCGCTGATCGAGTTCGCCGGGCAACTCGGCGTCGACCTCGGTCACCCCGCGCAGATCAACGCCTACGTCACCCCGCCGTCCGCGCAGGGCTTCGCGGCGCACTACGACGTGCACGACGTCTTCGTGCTGCAGCTCGCCGGGCAGAAGCGGTGGCTGGTGCACGAACCGGTCCACCTCGACCCGCTGCGCGGCCAGCCGTGGGACCAGCGCGCCGACGCGGTGGCGGCGCGGGCGCGGGAGACGCCGCTGATCGAGGAGATCCTGTCCCCGGGCGACGCCCTCTACCTGCCCCGCGGCTACCTGCACTCGGCCAAGGCGCTGGGCGAGGTGTCCGCGCACCTGACGGTCGGCATCCACGTCCTCACCCGGCACGCCATCGCCGAGGCCCTGCTGCGGCTCGCGGGCAACGCCCCCGACATGCGCACCACGCTGCCGCTCGGCATCGACGCGGCTGACCCCGACCAGCTCGCCCCCCACCTCGCCGAGACGGTCGAGGCGCTGGTTCGGACGCTGCGGGCGGCGGACCCGGCCGCGGTGGCGCGGATCGTGCGGGACCGGGTGTGGTCGGGCACGCGCCCGGAGCCGCTCGGCCCGCTGGCCCAGGCCGCGGCCGCGCGGTCGGTCGCGGCGGGCACCCGGGTGCGACTGCGCGCCGGCCTGCGCCATCGACTGCACCCCGCGGGCGATCGCGTCCTGCTCGACGTCCCGGGCGATCAGCTCTCGCTGCCCGCGTCGACCGGCCCCGCGCTGGCCGCCCTGCTCACCGGAGCCCCGCGGGCGCTCGGCGAGCTGCCGGGCCTCGACCTCGCCGATCAGACCGTCCTTGTGCGCAGGCTGCTGCGAGCGGGAATCCTGGTACCCGTGGATGGCTCAGGGACATCGGCTTGACCCGCGAGCGGTGCGCCGACGGGTGCATCCGCCGCGGGGACGCGCCGGGGGCGAGCGCGCCCCCGGTCCACCGCTGGCTGCTGATCGAGCAGCCCGGCCCCTGGGGCCGCGACGCGCTGTCCGAGTCCGCGCTGCCGCCGGACGTGGTCGAGGCGGTCGCCGCGCAGGCCGCCGCGGCCAAGGCCCGCGTGCTGCTCATCCGCCGCCCCGGCCGCACCCCGGCGGGCAGGCGCCGCTGGGCCGTCGCCGATTCGCGGCCCGGCCGCGAACAAACCTGGTGGACCGGGTTCGACACCCCCGCCGAGCTGCTCGACCTGCGCCTGGACGCCCCGCGCGGCGAACCGTCGACCGAGCCGGTGTACCTGGTCTGCGCCCACGGCCGCCACGACACCTGCTGCGCCATCCGCGGCAGACCCGTCGCGGCCGCGCTGGCCGCGGCCTGGCCCGGGCGGACCTGGGAGTGCTCCCACGTCGGCGGCGACCGGTTCGCGGCGAACCTGGTCGTGCTGCCGCACGGCCTCTACTACGGCCAGGTGACCGCCGCGCTCGGCCCGCGGATCGCCGCCGACCACGACGCGGGCCTGCTCGACCTGCCGCGGCTGCGCGGAAGATCGGTGTTCTCCGCGCCCGCGCAGGCCGCGCAGCAGTTCGCGCGGGAGAAGCTGGGGGAGCGCGCGGTGGACTCGCTGCCGCCCGTGTCGGTCCGCCGGGAGGCGCACGAACAGTGGCTGGTGGAGCTGGCTGGGCTCGACGGGCTGGTCCGGGTGCGCGTGCGGGCGGTGTTCGAGCGCAGTGACACCCCGCTCACCTGCTCGGCCACCGTGCCCGGCCCGATCCGGCACTTCGAGGTGGTCGACGCCTGCTGACGGTACCGTTTGCGGCAACTGCGACGGCTGAGGATGAGTGCATGGCGGACGAAGACCGGGACGACGACGAAGCCGACGACGAGGACGAAGAGTCCGAAGAGGGCATCCCGCACCAGGTGCAGACCGTGTGCCACTACTGCGGTGGCGGCGGCATGATCGCCGACCCGAAGCTGGCGATCGTCGGCGGCATCCCGCGCACGGTCGACAACGGCCGCCCCTGCCACGTCTGCGCGACGGTCGGGCACTTCCCCGGCATCGTCCCGCCGGTCTGAGGCGGTATGCGCCGTAGTGATATCCCGGTTCGGAGTGATCCAGTCAACTTTCGTAGTCGCTGGTCAGAAGGTTACAGCCCCGTCTGGGACCGTTGGGGAACGTTGACCCCGCCGTCCTCGGTCAGCTCCCAGACCAGGCCATTGACCGGCATCCAGTCCACCGACGTTGGCCGCTTGGCGGTGTTCACCCACTGCAAGACCACATCGCGGAGTTGGTTCAGTGGCATGACCGTGGTCGGGGGGAAGATCGTTACGCCGTCCGGGTCGTAGTAGATCGTCGGTGGCTTGGTTTGTGGCTCCGGGCTCAATGCGGCCCATGCCCAATCCGCGTTGGTGGGTGTGGTCTCGTCCACGAACAGCGCGGCGCCGTGGTTGCCTGCGTAGCCGATTCGCATCCATCTCTTGGGCTGCCCCTCGATGCCGAACCACACCTCGGTCTGCTCGTGACCAGGCAGGAGCAATAAGTCCACCTGGTCAAGGCGCTGGTGTCGGGTGCGGGAGACGACCTCGGGGCTGGTGTAGCCCGCTCGTCTGCCGATCACCACATGATCACTCATCGTGCCCTTCCCGACAGCTTGACCGCCTGGTTGGGGTCCCTGGGTGACCATATGGCAAGGGTTGACCCCTCGGGCAGGATCGCAGGTATCACGGCACCGCAACTGAACGGCTCGGCGGCGTCAGGGTCGGTGCATGATCGCGGCGATCTTGGTTTCCACGTGGGACGCGGCTGGATGTGGACCAGCGCGGGGGAACTCGACACCCGCCTCCGCAAGCGCCTTGTCGGCCCGTTCGGCGTCGCCATCTCGTCCACTCCGGTAGGTGTGCGCGGTGCCGTCCTGGTCGTAGAACAGCCCGGTGGTGACCTTGGCGTCCTTGATCTTCTCGGCCTGCTCCGCTGCCCATGCGGCGTCGTTCGCGGCGCCGGTGACGTTGTCAGGGCACGCCGTCACGGTGTCGGCTTGCGCTTCCGGCCACCACGACGGCACATAGCTACAGGAGAAGCGGCCGCAGCTAGGCGCGTACACGAGGTTCAACAGCGCCCAGAGCATGGCGGCCATGACCACGATGCCGGTCAGCGACGAGAGAGCTTTACCAGCCGGTTTCAGTGCCACGATTTCGTAGCGTCCCGTGCACGCAGCGCACACGACAAGGACATGCACCCATTCGGACCAGTGTCAGTCTGACGTACGCTTGATGCGCACCTCTTCGCCGAGGGAACGCTCCCGGCTGGCTACCGGGGTACGCGAGGAGGTCCTCCGACTCCGCGAAGGGCAGGCAGATTGCCGTGGATGATCGCTTCGACCTTGGCGCGCGCATCCGTCAGTTGCGTGGTCGACTTCTGTCACAGCGGGAGTTGGCTGACAAGGCTGAGGTGAGTGTTGACCTAATTCGGAAGTTGGAGCAAGGTCGACGCCATACCGCCAGCATCGCCAGTCTGCACCGAATCGCGCGGGCACTCGACGTCGACGTCTCTGATCTATTGAGAAAGGCAACGCCGCTTCCGTCTGGCGATCCCGAATCCGGCATTGTCGCTATGCGTCGAGCGCTCACCAATGTGGATGCACTTCTCGGCGAAACGGTCGGGAATGGTGAGCCGGTTCACGTCGATGAAGCCCGGCGCGCGGTCACCTATGCATGGGGCACCTACTGGTCGGGCAAATTTGATCAGCTTGCATCTGTATTGCCACAAGCTATTGTTCGTACCCGAGCCATGCAGTATGCCGCACCAGTGGTCGAAAGGGCCGAGGCCGCCGATCTGCTTGCACAACTCTACCAGCTAGCTGGCTGCACGCTCGTACACCTAGGCCAGCCTGATTTGGCGTGGGTAGCACTCCGATCGGCATTGAGCACAGCCGAGCAGGGCAACGATCAACTCAGGATGGCCGCTCTAGGCGGATCTCTGTCCTGGCTTCTGCTTACTCAAGGTCGCTACGGCGAATCTCGCGATCTGGCCGTGCGCAGTGCAGGTGTTATCGAACCCGTCGGTGCTGCCCCACTTCCTCAACTGTCGGTATGGGGCAGCCTGTTGTTGACTGCTGCGACAGCAGCCGGAAGAGACCGGCGTGATGCGGATGCGGCGGAATTGCTGGACGTGGCGCGTGATACGGCCGACCGGGTCGGCGGTGACCGCAATGATTACGAGACTGCCTTTGGTGTTTCGCAGGTGGTAATGCAGACGGTTGACGTTCAAGTGGTTACCGAGCGATTCGGCGACGCGCTGACAACCGCGCGTCAGATGTGCCATGATGCAGCCCTTCCTTTGGCCGCGCGATCTCGTCATCTGGCTGATGTAGCTTATGCGCAGACCCGGTTGGGGCATAACGACCGCGCGATTGACACCTTGTTGGCAATGGAAGCCGGCGCGCCTGATTGGATGCGTCATCAGACCTTGCCCCGGCAAACGATCGCAGAATTGCTGGTACGGGAGCGGCCGTCCCGCCTGCGTGAACTCGCTACACGAGTGGGTGCGGTTACCAGGTAGAACAAGGTGTCCTATCCGTCAATCGGGTAATGGGACCTGTTGTCCTACCCGCGCGTAGGTAATCGCTTCTAGTGTTCGTCTCCTGATGATCGCCATCGAGCGCTGGGTGCCTGTTCCACAACCCGACGAAGAGGAGACATAGCTGTGCGTGCACGGATCACGATGACCGGCGGCGAGATCTCGAACAGGTGGCCGCACATCGCGCGGTATCTGCGGGTTGATTCGACCGGCTGGGTCGATGACGACTACCTAAGGTGGTACTTCGCCAACGAGCGGGTGAGCCTGCCGTGCGTGGATGTGGCAGCCGCTTACGAGGAGTGGGCGGACTTCTACGAGTGCCGACTGGAGCACCGGATCGACGAGTTGGCCGTGGACCACCGCAAGCGCACTCTCGTGGCGTGCTGGACCGAAGACATGACGTACTGCATTCGGCGGTGCGCGGCCTATGCGCGGGGTGAGGACCCTGGGGAGCCGGTCCCCATGTCGGTGCGGCGTCCAGATCTCGAAGCGACCCACCGCGCGATCGTGGACGAGATCATCGCGAGGCTTGACGCGGATCGGCAGTCGCCCGACGCGCCGGGCCGGTATCTGCGCAGGGCTGGGTAGCCATCTAGGGGCTGGCCGCGACCCGAAGCTGGCGATCGTCGGCGGCATCCCGCGCACGGTCGACAACGGCCGCCCCTGCCACGTCTGCGCGACGGTCGGGCACTTCCCCGGCATCGTCCCGCCGGTCTGAGGCGGGGGTGTCCTGATCAGGCCACGCCGCCGCGCGGGCCGCGGAGATCCGATTTCATGGTCGCGACAGGTAGATCGTGCGATCAAGGGGGTTCATTCGTGAAGCGGGTAGTGCTTTCGCTCGGCGCGGTCGCGGTGTTGACCGCGGTGTTCGTTCCCTCGGCCATCGCCCGCGAGTCCGCGGCCCCGCAGACCGTCGCGGCGTGCAAGTACCCCGCGGAAATCCTGAACCTGGCGAACTGGAAGGTGACCCTGCCCACCGGGTCGTCCGGGAAGCCGACCGAGATCAAGCAGCCGCAACTGCGGACCTACGCCAAGGACCCGCACTTCGTCCCGGCCGCGGACTGCGCCGGGGTGCGGTTCCGCGCGCCGGTCAACGGCGTCACCACGAGCGGCTCGAAGTACCCGCGGTCCGAGTTGCGGGAGATGACCAAGAACGGGTCGGACAACGCGAAGTGGTCGACCACGTCGGGCACCCACACGATGATCATCCAGGAAGCCATCACGCGCCTCCCGAAGACCAAGCCGCACGTGGTCGCCGGACAGATCCACGGCGGCGACGACGACGTGACCGTGTTCCGCCTGGAGGGCACGAAGCTGTACGTCACCGACGGCGACAACGCCAAGCACAAGCTCGTGACCAGCTCGTACCAGCTCGGCACCCGGTTCGAGGCGAAGTTCGTCGCGTCGGGCGGCAAGATCAAGGTCTACTACAACGGGGCGCTGCAGACCACGCTGTCCAAGAAGGTCTCCTCCGCGTACTTCAAGGCGGGCGCCTACACCCAGGCGAACTGCGGCAACTCGTCACCGTGCAGCAAGGACAACTACGGCGAGGTCGTCATCTACGGCCTCAAGGTCACTCACACCTGAGTATCGCTGGATGTCTTGCGCGCCAAGGCGTGCGCTCGCCGTGCCTGCTTGCGGGCCATGACCCGGAACACCACCAGGTGGACCGGGTACACCGCCCGCCAGTACGCCCAGCCCAGCAAACCCTTGGCCCGCAAGGCTCCCACCTGCTCCAGTCGGCCCGCCGCGATTCGGTAGCCGAGCCACGCCTCGCCGCAGAACCACTGTTCGGTGACGAGCACGATGCGGTTGTCGCCGAGGTCGGCGACCGTCCACCAGTCCACAGTGGACCCAGGCTCGACCGTGCCGGGCCGGTGCAGCGCAAGGCGTTCGCCGAACACCTTGCCCAGCACGATGCGCAGCCACCACGCCCACGCCCAGCCGTACCAGCGCAGGCTGCCGCCGCACTCGGTCAGGTCGAGCCGGGCGGCGCGGGCGTCCCTGCCGGACACGGGCACCTCGGTGCGCAGCGCGAAGACGCCGTCGAGCAGGCCGTTGTCGAAGTCGAACACCCGCTCGGCGATCCGCTCGCGCTGGCTGTCCAATGCGTCCCGGATGGCGTCCGCCGCGGACATCGGCTCGACCGAGAACACCGTGGCGGGCCGGGTGACCACCACGTCGGTGCGCAGACTGTCGATCAGCGACCGGCTCACCGCGCGGTCGA
Organism: Actinokineospora sp.; assembly: GCF_052390155.1. Classification (NCBI taxonomy): domain Bacteria; kingdom Bacillati; phylum Actinomycetota; class Actinomycetes; order Pseudonocardiales; family Pseudonocardiaceae; genus Actinokineospora; species Actinokineospora sp. The sequence continues at coordinate 10,506 of NZ_JBQTHF010000079.1, forward strand.
CCGGGGTGACGACGTTGACCCAGTGCGACGACAGTCCGGGCGTCAGCAGCGGCACGCGCACGATCCGCCGCCGCGGCAGCCCGCGCACCCGCGCGTAGAGCTGCATGAGGTCCTGGTAGGTCAGCACGTCCGGGCCGCCGATCTCGTGCACCCCGGCAGGTATCCGGTCGTCGGCGGATTCGTGTAGGCAGGACAGCAGATCGGTCTCGGCGACCGGCTGGACCCGGGTGCCGACCCAGCGCGGGCAGACCATCGCGGGCAGCCGCTCGGCCAGGTAGCGCAGCATCTCGAACGAGATGCTGCCCGCGCCGATGATCACCGCGGCGCGCAGTTCGACCACCGGCACCCCGGCCTCGCCGAGCAGCGTGCCGACCTCCTGGCGGCTGGCCAGGTGCGCGGACAGCTCGCCGGTGCCGAGGCCGCCGAGGTAGACGATCCGGCGGACGCCCGCGTCGGCGGCGGCCTTGGCGAACGAGCGGGCCATCCGCCGGTCGCGCTCGGCGAAGTCGGCGCCCGCGGCCATGGCGTGCGCGAGGTAGTAGGCGACCTCGATCCCGGACAGCGCCTCGGTCAGGTCGGCGGTGTCGGCGATGTCGACCGCCCGCCCGCGCACGTGGGTGCCGCCGGGCAGGGCTTCGGCTCGCCTGCCCAGCGCCAGCACCGGCGTGCCCGCCGCGTCGAGCAGGCGGACGAGCTTGCGGCCGACGTAGCCGCTCGCGCCCGCGACGGCGTGCGTCACGTGGTGAAGCGAAGGTGCCGGGTGAACGAGCCCACCGTCGACAGCACGCCGTGCACGTCGGCGGTGGGCTGCGGGCGCCGGGCGAAGCTGTCGTGCACGGCGGCGTGGCCGAGCGCCACCCGGATCGCCGCGCCGCTGGCCCGCTCGCGCAGGGCGGCGGCCATCAGCGGTACCAGTTCCGCGCGGGTGGCCTCGTCGTCGAGGTTCGGGCGGTCGACGAGCTGGTCGTGGTTGGCCAACAGCTCGACGGTCATCGCGCTGGCCTCGGCCTGGTCGCGCACGCAGCAGTCGAAGGTCCGGTAGACGAAGGTCAGCAGCCGATCATGCTGCGTGCCCCACTCGACGGGCGCGGCCGGGCTGGTGTCGCGCCGACGACGGTGACGGCGCGTCGGAACGTCCGTGATGGCCATCGGGGTCCCCCAGGGGTCGGGTCGGATGAGCCGACCGTAGCCCGCTCACCGACCCCTCACCACTCGGGTACCCATTCCGAAAACGGTCACGGAAACGGGTTGTCAACGCAGGGTGAATACGACATTCGGGGGAGCGCCCGCGCCACTGTGGAGTGACGCGGGCGCAGCCGACTACGGGAAGCAACCGGTGCTGTAGAAGCCCCACCTGCCCGAGTGCATCGCCCGGACCCCGCGCGGTCCGTACCGGCGGTAGGGCTCGTCGCGGATGTCACCCTGCTCGCCCTGTACCAGCGGCGCGCCGTACTCCGAGGAGAAGCTGTCGGTAGTCGGGTTGTAGTTGAGGTAGAACCGGCCGTGCACACACCGGTTGGTCTCGCAGTGGGTGTACGTGCCGTTGCAGGGTTCCGCGCTCGCGTTCCCGGCCGGGACGATGGCCAGGCCCGCCGCGATGGCCAGACTGGCGAGAATCGTGCTTGTTGTGCGTCGTGCTGGCATCGATACCTCCTTAGTTGTACGCATCGCAGAGGATGTAGCCGGTGCGGGCGATCTGCCAGGAGTAGCCGTAACACCAGTACGGCGAGCGGGAGTCGGCGTAGTAGACGATGAACGTCGAGCCGCGGCTGAGGGTGCCGAGGATCGGTCCGTGCGGCGCGCAGACCGGCGGGTTCGACATCTCGTGCATGTAGGTGTCGCGGTTGATCGTGCGTTGCCGGGGGTTCGGGTCCTTGAAGCGCCAGGAGCAGCCGCCGGGGCGGGTGTCCATGGTGGTGAAGTCACTTGCCTGAGCGGGTGCGGCGGACAGCACCGTGGCTATCGCCGCGAGACCGGTGAGCAGGGCGGCTCGGAATCGCATCAGACCTCCGTCTTCGTTGGTGACTTACTGATTAAACAGCTAACAAGTCGCCAACGGACACGGCCGTTCGGACCAAAAAGAACGTTGAGTCTCTTTGGTTTAGCCGATCAGTTCCTCGCAGCTACGGACGACCACGGCGGCCGCGCGGCGGTCCCGGTCGGGCAGCGCGGCGTCCTCGGCGCGGGCGCGCCACCGCAGCAGCGCCTCATAGGCGTCACTGGACGCGGCGAGCCGCTGGCCGGGGGCGGTACCGTGCCCGCCGATCAGCCTGCGGGCCTCGTCGGCGGCGTCGCCGAGGCCGACCCGGCCGGTGCGCAGGGCGGCCAGCAGCCGCAGCTCCCGCAGCTCGTGCGCGCTGGCCAGCACCCGCTCCAGGTCGGCGGCCAGCGCCGCCGCGGGCGGGCGGGGCTCCAGGCGCAGCACCACCTCCAGCGCGATCAGCGCCGACCGGGCCTTGAGCGCCTCCGCCCGGTCGGCGAAGTACACCCCGACCGCCTCGCGCAGCTCACCGATGCCGCTGGTGCGCACCAGCTCCGCCGCGAGCGCGTCCCGGCCGCGGAACCCCCGGCGGACCAGGCTGACCGCCATCCGCGCGCCGAACAGGCCGAACCGGGCCAGCAGCGCCGCGCGCGCCGCGGCGTCCACCGGCAGCGGGAACGCCGCCCCGGCGAACCGGTCGGCCGACAGCAGCGCGGGCTCCAGCTCGGCGCGCGTCACCGTGCCGAGCTGGTCGAACAACGCGAACTCGGCGTCGCTCAGGGTGGCCCCCGCCACCGCCAGTAGCCCCGCGACCGGCACCACGTCCTGGCACAGCCCGCGCAGCTCGGCCGACCGCGCGTGCCGCCGCGCCACCTGCCGCGCCGAGACCAGCGCGTCGATCCGGCCCGCGCCCAGCTCGTCGGCGCGCGAGAGCACCACGATCGAGGACACCGGGTGCGCCCGCGCGATCGGGTGCTCGTGCGCGGCGCGCAGCGCGGTCAGGTCGGCGCCGCCGGGGTGCGGCAGCAGGACCAGGCACGCGTCGGCGTCCGCGGCCTGGTCCGAGCCGGTGTCGATCAGCTCGACCTCGCCCGGCCAGTCGACCACCAGCCGATCGGTGTCGACCGGCTCGCCGACGATCGCGTCGAGCAGCGTCGAGCGGCCCGACCCCGGCGGCCCCACCAGGGCCAGCCGCAGCGGCCCGTCGAGCCGCGCGAGATGCCCGCGCAGGAACCCGTCCGCGCGCGGACTGTCCCGGTATACGGCCATGGCGTGGTCGAGCAGCGTCCAGGCCGACTTGCCCAGACTCACGCGGTGAGCCCGCGCGGTGCCCGGACGATCGCGGTCCGCGGCCGGTGCAGCGCGTCGGCCTTGGCCCGCAGCGCGATCAGGCGCTCCAGGTCGCGGCGCACCTCGGCGGCCCGGCTGCCGCGCCGCTCCGCCGCGGTGTCGATCTCCCGCTTGATCTCCCGTGCCGACGCCGTCGCCCGCGTGCGCATTTCCTGCGCCACCTCGGCGAACCGGTCGCGCAGCGCGCGGTGAATCACCCGCATCGAATCCTTGGTCTCCTTGCCGTAGGACAGGAAGAAGTCGTCCACGTGCCGCTGCGCGGTGGTCTTGGCGATCGCCTGGCGTCGCTTGAGCCGTGCGCCCCGCTCCTCGAACACGCTGCGCGCGCCGAACGCCGCGCCCGCGCCGATCGAGATCGGGTTGATCAGCGGCATGCCGGCGAGCGTGGTGGCCAGACCGGACATCAGCAGGCCGCTGTAGGACCCGCGCAGGCCGACGAACAGCTTCTGCACCGGGCTGAACTTCTCGATGTTGGGCCTGCGCAGGCCGTCCGCGTGCGCGGCCGACACCTCGCGCAGCACCGCCGCGGGCAGCTCGTGCGCGTCCGGCACCACCTCGCGGGCGATTCGCGCGGCGATCCACTCGAACCGCTCCAGCAGCCAGTCGGAGTTCACCTCGGCGACCGCGGTCAGGTTCGTCAGCATCCACTCGTCGAACTCCGACCATACCTTCGCCGGGTCCGCGATCTCGAAGTAGTCGTCCACCTCGCGCAGGATGCGCCGGGTGCGGTCGCGCAGGTCGTATTCCACGTCCGACATCAGGTCGGCCACGTCGTCGGACAGCACGGTCTGCCAGCGCGAACCCACCCGCTGCAACTCCTCCACCCGGCGTCCGGCGGCGTGCCAGTCGGCGAGCGCGCCCGCGTCGGCGCTCGGGGCGCGCGCGTCGAACTCCTGGCGCAGCGGCGTGATCAGCGCGTCGAGCGCGAGCCGGGTGGTCGCCGCGGCCGCCTTCGCCGCGACCGCGCCGGGGTCGGCCAGCAGCTCGCGGCGCAGGCACGTGATCAGCTCGCCGAAGCCGGACTCCGCGTTCAGCTCGCGGTCCTCGGTCTTGGCCGCGACCAGCCGCAGCGTCGAGGACACCGGTACCACCGTCGCGGGCAGCCCGGCCGCCGCGAGCCGCTTGCGGTCGTCGTCGGCGACACTCCGCCAGCCCGGCACCATGTCGATCTTGGTGAGCACCACCAGGACGGTCGGGCACAGCCGCACGACCTCGCCGAGCAGGTCCACCTCCAGCTCACTGAGCCCCCGTGTGGCGTCGGTGACCAGCAACGCGGCGTCGGCCTCGGCCAGCGCCGCCATCGCCCGCGCGGTCCGCGGGCAGGCCGCGTCGCCGACCGACGGCGCGTCGACCAGCACCAGGCCCGCGCCCAGCAGCGCGCGGGGCAGGCCGATCTCGGTCCGCACGACGTCGTCGCGGAGCAGCGCGAGCTTGTTCGCCCGCGCGGTCACCGACTCGATCGGCGCGCCCGCCCGCTCGACGGCGCCGTCCAGCGCGGGCCGGGCCGGGCCGGTGACCACGGCGGCCGTCGGGGCATCGGCGTGCCGCACGATGGCAGGTACGGCCGTGGTCAGGTCGTCGCCGATCGCGCAGACAGGGGCGTTGAGCAGCGCGTTGACCAACTGGCTCTTGCCCTGCCCAGGGCAGCCGAACACCACGACACGCAGCCCGGGGTCGAGCAGCCGGGCGCGCCGGTCGAGCAGTCTCTCGGCCAGGTCCGGGCGCTGATGCGTCGAACAGGCGCGGACCGTGTCGTCCAGCATCTCCAGCCAGGGCGGTGCCATCACCCGGACGAGTGTGCCGTGTCGGCCCGCGAGGGTGAAGACGGCGGGTCCTTCCTGCCATCGGACACTGGGAGAATTCTGCGAATTTGGGCGAATTTTCCGATTCCGCGCGGCGGCCGAGAAATGATCACGGCCTACCCGGTGTATAGGGTGTGCACCCGTGTCCAAGTTCGCGACGGCGGCCAAGCGCATCCTGGTGGGACGGCCGTTCCGCAGCGACCGCCTCGCCCACACGCTGTTGCCCAAACGTATCGCGCTGCCGGTCTTCGCCTCCGACGCGCTCTCCAGCGTCGCGTACGCGCCGCAGGAGATCTTCCTGACGCTGTCCATCGCCGGGCTGGCGACCTTCGTGCTGGCCCCGTGGATCGGCCTGCTCGTCGTCATCGTGCTGCTCGCGGTCGTGGCCAGCTACCGGCAGAACGTGCACGCCTACCCGAGCGGCGGCGGCGACTACGAGGTCGCCACCGTGAACCTCGGCAAGCGGGCCGGGCTGACCGTGGCGAGCGCCCTGCTGGTCGACTACGTGCTCACGGTCGCGGTGTCGATCGCCGCCGCGGTGCAGAACCTCGGCTCGCTGGCGCCGTTCGTCAGCGAGCACAAGATCCCGTTCGCGGTCGGCGCGATCGTGCTGGTCACCGTGGCGAACCTGCGCGGACTGCGCGAGTCCGGCGCCGCGTTCGCCGTGCCGACCTACCTCTTCATGGTCGGCATCTTCGGGATGATCATCTGGGGCGCGTTCAGCACGTTCGTGCTCGGCCACGAGCTGCGCGCCGAGAGCGCCGGGCTGGAACTGGTCGCCGAGGACGAGCACCTCGTCGGCTTCGCGTTCGCCTTCCTGCTCATGCGGGCGTTCACCACCGGGTGCGCCGCGCTGACCGGAATCGAGGCCATCAGCAACGGCGTGCCCGCGTTCCGCAAGCCGAAGTCGAAGAACGCGGCCAGCACCCTGCTGATGCTCGGCCTGATCGCCGTGACCATGTTCATGGGCGTCATCTGGCTGGCCCAGACCACCAAGGTGGTGCTCGCCGAGGACCCGGCGCGCCAGCTCGTGAACGCCCCGCCCGGCTACCAGCAGGACACCGTCATCGCGCAGGTCGCCGACGCGGTGTTCGGCGAGTTCCGGGTCGGCTACTTCTTCGTCGTGGTGCTCACCGCGCTGATCCTCGTGCTGGCGGCCAACACCGCGTTCAACGGCTTCCCGGTGCTCGGCTCCATCCTCGCCCAGGACCGCTACCTGCCCCGCCAGTTGCACACCCGCGGCGACCGGCTCGCGTTCTCCAACGGGATCACCTTCCTCGCGGGCTTCGCGATCCTGCTGGTGGTGGCCTTCGACGCCGATCCGACCAGACTGATCCCGCTCTACACCGTTGGCGTGTTCGTCTCGTTCACGCTGAGCCAGGCGGGCATGATCCGGCACTGGCAGCGGCTGCTGCGGTCCGAGACCGGGGAACCCGCCCGGCGCCGGATGCGCCGCTCGCAGGCCATCAACGCGTTCGGGCTGGCGATGACCGGCTCGGTGCTGGTGATCGTGCTCATCACCAAGTTCACCGTCGGCGCCTGGGTCGCCATCGTCGCGATGATCCTGATCTTCGTGCTGATGGCGGCCATCCGCAGGCACTACGACCGCGTGTCCGCCGAACTGCACCGCCCGGAGGACCAGAAGAGCATCGTGCTCCCGTCGCGCAACCACGCGATCGTGCTGGTCTCGACGCTGCACCTGCCCACCCTGCGCGCCCTCGCCTACGCCAAGGCCACCCGGCCCGACCTGCTCGAAGCGGTCACCGTCAACGTGCAGGACACCGAGACCAAGAAGCTCGTGTCCGAATGGGACAAACTCGACGTCGGGGTGGGCCTCAAGGTCATCGAGTCGCCCTACCGCGACATCACCCGGCCGGTGCTCGACTACGTCCGAATGGTCCGCTCGGACAACCCCCGGCACGTGGTGACCGTGTTCATCCCCGAGTACGTCGTCGGGCACTGGTGGGAGCAGTTGCTGCACAACCAGAGCGCGCTGCGGCTCAAGGGCAGGCTGCTGTTCCAGCCCGGCGTCATGGTGACCAGCGTGCCGTGGCAGCTCGCGTCGTCGGAGAAGGTGCGCGAGGCCCCCGTGGTGCCGCCCGGCTCGGTCCGCCGCGGCCTGCTCCCCAAGAACGGCGACAACGGCGACAACTAAGTTCACGTTAGGCTGCGTAAATGGGGCACATGGTCACCGCCACCCCGGCACGACAGGTCGCGCACCTGGTCGACACGCGGAGCGAATACCGCCTCACTGGCGAGGTCGTGGTCATGACCTACCGGCAGTACCCGCTGGGGGTTCGCAGGCCGGAGCTGCACCCGCAGACGTATACGGTGACCTGTGGGTTCTGTGGCAGCGAGCTGCTGATCCGGGTGGACAGCATCGAGGGCACCCGGATGGCACGGCGCCGCTGGTTGATGCTGGGCCTGCTCGGTGTCCTGTTCCTCGGCAGCAGCATCGCGATTTTCTTCGCCGACCCGCTGCATCGCTCGCTCTCGGTGGCCCTGGTCACCGTAGTCATGGCCGTCGGCAGCCTGTTCGCCGTGATCGTCGGCTTCCTCACCAGCCGACTGGAGGACGGCACGCGCCTGCTCCGGTCGCCGGGGCGCGAAGGGCACCACCTGCGCTATCCGTAGCGGTGAAACACGACAGACAACAGACGGCCTCCGGCTTGATTGCCGGAGGCCGCCTGTTTCGCCAGCGACCCGGGGGCCGCTGAGATCACCGCACTTAGAGACCGAGGTTCAGGCCATCGGTCAGGTCGCCCAGGCCCAGGTCCGGGAGCAGACCGTTGTCGCCGGTGACCGAGCCCACCGGGCTGTTGTCCAGCAGGTCGCCCACGATCGGCAGCTCACCCACGAGCGGCAGGTCGGACAGGTCCGGCAGCGGGTTGGCCACCGGCAGGTCCGCCAGGTCCGGCAGCTCGACCGGCAGGTCGGTCGGGAGACCACCGGCGGGCAGGTCGAGCGGCAGGCTGTCGAGCGGCAGGCTGTCCAGGGGCAGGCTGTCCAGCGCGGGCAGGTCGAGCGGCAGGCTGTCGAGCGGCAGGCCGTCGAGCGGCAGGCCGTCCAGGACGGGCAGGTCGAGCGGCAGCTCGGACCCGCCGGTGTTGCCGCCGGTCAGGAAGCCGGGCAGGTCGGTCAGGCCGGACGCGCCGCCGCCGGGGAGCAGCGAGCCGCCCTCGGAGACGAAGTTGGCCAGCGTGCCAGCGGACAGGTCGCCGCCGCGCAGCAGCTCGGAGTCGAGCAGGCCCGAGTCGAGCAGGCCGGTGTCGGTGAGGCCGCCGAACTCGTCCGGCAGGGTCAGCTCGGGGACGAGGCCGTCCATGTCCAGGCCGAACTCGCCGAGCGGGGTGTCGAGCGTGCCGCCGCCGCCGAAGTCGCCGGAGCCCAGGCCCAGGGACAGGGCCGCCTCCAGCGAGATCAGGTCGCTCTCCACCGCCAGCGCGCCTTCCACGCCGTCCGTGCTCGCGGCCAGCGAGCCCTCGGCGTCGAGCAGGTCGGACTCGGTGGCGAACCCGGCTTCGACCTCGCCGTCGGTGCTCGCGTCGAGACCCGCGCTGTAGGAGGCGAAGTCGGTGCCGCCCTCGGTGCCCGCGGCCAGGCCGTCGGTGCTCGCGTCGAGGCTCGCGCTGTAGGAGGCGAAGTCGGTGCTGCCGGAGGTGCCCGCCGCGACACCGTCCGTGCTCGCGGCCAGCGAGCCCTCGGCGTCGAGGAAGTCGGACTCGGTGGCGAACCCGGCCTCGACCTCACCGTCGGTGGAGGCCGCCAGGCCGCCGTTCGCGGCGAAGTAGTCGGTCTCGATGCCCACGGCGCCCGCGCCGCCATCGGTGCCCAGTTCGGTGCTGGCACCGAAGTCGCCGAGGTCGGAGCTGCCCGACGCGGCGGCGACAATGCCGTCGGTGGAGGCGGCGAAGCTGCTCTCGTAGCTGGCGAAGTCGGTCTCGCCCGCGAAGCTGCCCGCGACGGTGCCGTCGGTGGACGCCTCGATGTTGCCGGTGCCGCTGACGATGTCGGACTCGAAGTCCACCGCGCCCGCGAAGCCGTCGGTCGAGCCGCTGAACGCGGCCTCGTAGGAGGCGACGTCGGACTCGAAGGTGGAGACCCCGGACACGTCGCCGTCGGTGGTGGCGAGGAAGGAGTTCTCGCTGCGGAACGCGTCGGTCTCGACGGCCAGGTGGCCCTCGGCCTGCTCGGTGGTGACCTCGAAGTCGGCGTCGGCGGTGAACGCGTCGGTCTCCGCGGAGGCGTAGCCCGCGACGCGGTCGGTCTCGACGGACAGCCCGGCTTCGCCGCGGCCGAAGTCGGACTCGAAGCTGCCCTGGCCCTCGAAGCCGTCGGTGGAGGCCGCGAAGTCGGACTCGAAGCTCGCCTGGTCGGTCTCGACCGCGGCGGTGCCGACGAACTCGGCCTCGTCGAAGTCGGCCTCGAACGCGCCGAAGGCGGTGGCCGCGTCGGTCTCGACGGCCGCGCCGCCCGCCGCGCCGTCCTCGGAGACCGCGCCGCCCGCGGTGGCGTCGACCACATCGGTGAGCAGGGTGGCGCCGCCCGCGAAGCCGTCCGCGGCGTCGGCCACGGCCTGGAGCTGCGCGATGGGGTCGTCCTCGGAGGGCAGGGCGAGGTTGAGGCCGCCGGGGGCGTAGTCGATCACCAGCGGGATGACGTCCTGCACGTCCTGCGCGGTGACGTCGCCGAGTCCCGCGCCGGACAGTGCCGACGTGGGGTCCTCGGCGAAAACGGACCGAGCAGCGTCATCGGTCAGCAGGGTGAGCACGAACTCGTGCAGGGTCTGGTCCGAGGAAGACAACGACATCTCCATTTCACAGGCGTTTTCGGTTCGACAAGCGGTAGGGCCCAGGGCCGGGGGCATCGACCCCGGGCAGTGATGATCAGGTTAGGAACCGGGGTCCCCGGCCGCATCGGGGATGACTCCCAGTCCCTACCCCGCACTCGAATGGGTGAGTAGCCGTCACCTATTAGGGGGTTAGGGAGTTTCCAAGGTATGACCCTGGGTTGTGAGGAGGAGGCGTCCGCCTGGTACGAACAAGGGGTCGTGTCGCCGCTGTCGTCGGGAGCCCGGATGCCGTACGTGCTCGGGATCGACGTCGGCCGCACCCGTGGCACGGCGGCGGTCTGCCGACGCGTCGGCGACGCGTTCGGCAGGCCCGAGGTGGTTCCGCTCGACGGCGCGGCCCGGTGGGTGCGGTCCGTGCTGCTGCTGTCGAAAGATGGGGATGTGCTGGTGGGGAATGCCGCCGAGCGGCGTGCGGCGGCCGAGCCGGACCGGGTGGCGCGCGACGTGCTTGCCCGCGTGGGCGACGAGGTCCCCGTCCTGCTCGGCGGCGCGCTCTACCCGGCCGAGACGCTGGCCGCCGCCCTGGTCGCCTGGATCGCCGACGTGGTCGCCGAGGCCGAGGGCGGGCACCCGGAACACATCGCCATCACTCACCCACCCGATTGGGGGTCATACCGTCGTGGTCTCTTCCGGGAGGCGCTGGACGCGGCGGAGGTGTCGGGGGTGCTGTTGCTGCCCACGGTCGTCGCCGCCGCGGAGACCGCCTTCGAGCGCAGGCCGGTGCCCGCCGGGTCCGCCCTGGCGGTGGCGCTGGTGGGCGGACGGCAGTGCGAATTCGCCGTCGTGCACCGCGGTCCGGCGGCGTTCGAGCTGGTCAAGCACTGTGCGCCCGTCGACGCCGAAGCGGGAGACCACCTGGACGACCTACTGGTCGAGGCCGTCCTGGCCGAAGCGGGCGGTACGGCCACCGCGGAGCTGCGGGTGGCGTGCGGTGTGGCCAAGGAGCGGCTCTCCGTCGCACCCGAGGTGCGCGTACCGGGTGATGTCGTGGTCACCCGCACCCGATTCGAGGAACTCGCGCGGCCCGCGCTCGCGACCGTCGTCGACCAGCTCCGCAGGCTCGTCGCCACCGTGCCCGCCGACCAGTTGGGGGGCGCCGTGCTCGGCGGCGGAACCGCCCGGGTCCCCCTGCTCGCCACCCTGGCCGCGGCCGCCGTCGACTGCCCGGTGACGGTGGAGGAAGACCCCGCCACCGCCGTCTGCCGGGGCGCCGCCCTCGCCGCCCGCCCCCGGCTGGCCGTCCCCGACCCACACCAGGCAGGCGACCCGGTGCGCGGCCTGATCGGCCCGCGCGCTCCGGGGAGCCACCCCGACTTCCGGCCGGTCAGCAGCCCCCAGGTGGGTCGTGCTGGGGCTGAGGGGAGCGATCCGGGCTTCCGGCCGGTCGGTGCGTTCTCCGGGAATGGCTTGGCCCCCGATGGGAGCCATCCCAGCTTTCGACCGGTCACCGATGGTGGGCGGCTCGCCGTCAACGGTTCTCGCGGGGCGGCTGAGGGGAGCCACCCCGGGTTTCGGCCGGTGGACGGTGCGGGCGCCCCGAACGGCGACCGTTCTGGTGGGGACGGCTTGGCGGCGGATGGCAGTCATCCCAGCTTTCGGCCCGTCGCCGGGGCGGGCAGGTCCGACGATCCCGGTTCCGCACCTGCTCACCGACCCTCCCCGACCGCGCGGCGCCAGTCCCGCGATTCCCCATCGACCCCTACGGACGCCCTGGAGCAGGCGGACCGCGCCGGTCTGGGACCCTCTGCCGACCACCCCGACGATCCGCCGCCACCGCCGCGGCCGCCGGTGGAGATCACTCCGCTGGAGCCGCCGCGCCCCCGGTTCGCCCTGTCTCGGCGCTCCCGCCGCGACCCCGACGCCGACGAGGACAGCCGTTGATCTCCGGTTACCTGCACCCGAGCGAGCTGGTCCTCGACGACCCGACGCGGCGGCTGTGCGCGGCGATCACCTCGGGTGAGCTGTCCGCGGTGCGCCTTGCCGTCATTGCTCCCGGCGGGTACGGCAAGACGGCGCTGCTCGACCTGCTCGCCACCACCGACGGCGCCCGCCGCTGGCGCCGCGGCGCCGAAAGCGCCCCTCTCCTGGTCATCGATGACGCGCACCTCCTCGGCGACGCCGACCTCGCCGAGCTGGTCGACCTGGCCGCCGACGACCAGGTCGGGCTTGTCGTCGCGGCCCGCCCGCGGCCCAGGCCCGCGGGCCTGACCGCACTGCTCGGCAGGCTGCGCGGGCAGGTCGTGCTGCGCCCGTTCGACCGCGACCGGGTCGCCGAGTGTCTGCGGTCGGTCGCGGGTGAGCGCCCGTCCGAGGCCACGGTCGAGCTGGTCCGCGCGCAGACCGGCGGCGTCCCCGGCCTGGTGCACCGGCTCGCGCCGCACGTCGGTGCGGGGGTCGTGGGGGTACCGCGGGCCGCGGTGGAGGAGTTCCGCTTCGAACTCGACCGGCTGACCCCCGACGCGCTGCGGGTGCTGGTGGCCGCCGAGATCGGCGTCGTCGGCGACCCGGACCTGCTCGCCGGGCTGCTCGGGCGCCCGCCCGCGGACGTGGTGGACGAGGTGCGCGGCAGCGGCCTGCTCGCCCCGGACGGCGGCGTGCTCCCCATCGTCGCCACCATGCTGCGCGAACTCGTGCCCGCCGACCAGCGCGACGCGGTCTTCGGCACGGTCGCCGCCCTTCACCTCGACCGCGGCGGCGCGCTGCGCGACCTCGCGTTCGCCCTGCTGGCCGCGGGCGCGGGCGGCCCGTCGGTCGCCGCCGTCTTCGAGTCGGCCGCCGCGCGGGCCGAGCCCGAGGTGGCGGTCCGGCTCTACGCCGCCGCCGCGGCCGCGGGCCACCCGGTGGACGAGGTCGCCCGCGCCGAGGCCGAGGCGCTGTCCGGCGCCCTCGACACCGCCCTGCGCCGCGCGGACACCCTGGTCGCCACCGCGTCGGGTCCGCGCCGCGCCGCCGCCGCCAGGGTGGCCGCCGCCGCGCTCGCGCACCGGGGCCAGCTCGCCCGCAGCGCGGAGCTGTACCAATGGTCGGGCGCGGGTCCCGCCGCCGCGTTCGCCGCCGTCGGACTCGCGGGCACTGGCAGGCTCGCGCAGGCGCGGGCCGCGCTCGAACGGGCCGCCGAGGACGAGCCGCCGACCCTGCTCGCGGGCGCGGTTTCCGCGATGGCACAAGGCATCCTGGACTCCATCGGCGAGCCGTCGGCGACCGCGCTGTCCACAGTGGTGCGTGCGGCGGAGACCCTGGAGCCGGTCGGCGGCGCGGTGCTGCTGCCCGACACCCCGGCCGCGCTGGGCGCGCTGCTGGCGCTGCACAGCGGGGCGGGCGCGATCGCGGAACCGCTGCTGGCCAGGGCGATCGCCGCGCGGACCGGCGGCGCCGTGCTGTTGACCCGGCACCGCCTGCTGCACGCCTGGACCGCCATGGTCCGCGGCGACGGCGCCACCGCCGCCGAGGTCCGCCGCGACGTCGGCACCGACCTGGCCCCGCGCGACTGGCTGTTCGCGGTCGGGCTGGAGGTCGGCGTGGCCCGGCGCGGCAGCGACCTGGCCGCGCTGCGGCGTACCTGGGAGCGGGCGTGCGAGGCGGTGATGCGGCACCCGGTCGACCTGTTCACCCTGCTGCCGCTGGGCGAGTTCGCCGTCGCCGCGGCCCGCCTCGGCGACCGCGACCGGCTCGCCCCGCACCTGGCGCAGGCGTGGGAGTTGGTGCGGGAGTTGGGAAATCCGCCGCTGTGGACGACCATGCTGCACTGGGCGTGCCTGCACGCGGAGATCATCGCCGAGCACCCGGAGGCGGCCGACGAACACGCGGTCGCGCTGGCCGAGTCCGCGGGCGCGGGCCCGTTCCACGCGACCGTCGCCGACGCCGCGCGCCAGTGGCGCCAGGTCCTCGCGGGCGAGGTCGACCCCGAGCGCGTCGAGGCCGCCGCCCGCGCCCTGCACGCGTCGGGCCTCTGCTGGGACGGCGCCCGCCTCGCGGGCCAGGCCGCCATCCGCACGGCGGACCGCAAGGCCATGCTCGGCCTGCTCGACTGCGCCAGGATGCTCCAGGGCACCGCCGCCCCCGCCGCGACGGCGGAGGACCGCGCGATCGACGTGATCGGGACGGCCCGACTCAGCGAGCGGGAACTCCAGGTCGCCGGCCTGGTTCTGGACGGTTTGACCTACCGGCAGATCGGTGACCGGCTGTTCATCTCGGCCAAGACGGTCGAGCACCACGTCGCCCGGATGCGGTCCCGGCTCGGCGCCACCAGCCGCAGCGATCTGCTCGCCCAACTCCGCGACCTGCTCGGCGAGCGCCAGGGCGCCTGACCTACGAGACGAGCACCACGAACAGGCCGATGAGCAGGACCGGGGCCAGGGTCCACCAGGCCCCGGTGATCGCGGTGACCGTGACGACCGCCACCACCGCCACGCCGAGGAACCCGAGCAGCAGCGGCTTCGTCCCACGTGGGCCGGGGGTCTCGACCAGCGGGTCACGCCGCGCGACCTCGACCGCCGAGGTGGGCGGCCCGCTGAACGCCGGGTGCGGCGCGGGCAGGTCGGCGAAGAGGGCGATCAGGTCGGCTCGGGTGCGGGCGGCCACGGCGGTGCCGCAGCGCTGCTCGTACTCGGCCACGTCCAGCCTGCCCGCCGACAGGTGGTCGGCGAGCGCCGCGATGGCGCGCTCCCGGTCGGTCGTGCCGATGCGGATGTTGGCGTCTCGGCCAGTCCCCATGTGCTCACTCTACGTCGAACACCGGGCGCCATGGCGAAGAATGGGGTCATGGTCACCGTGCGGGCGATCCGCGAACTGGCCCGGTCCCTGCCGCGCACCGAGGAGGCGCTGGTCCGCGACCGGGTGAAGTTCCGCGTGCGCGGTCTCGTCTACGTGGCCCTGTCGCCGGACGAGACGCAGATGGGGTTCGGCTACCCGAAGGCGGAGCGCGCCGCGCTGGTGGCCGCCGAGCCCGCGGTGTTCTTCCTCCCGATCCCGTCCGACGAGCGCTTCAACTGGGTCCGCTGCCACCTGGCCGCCCTCGACCCCGCCCGGATGCGCGAACTCGTGGTCGACGCGTGGTGCATGGTCGTGCCCAAGGGTGTGGCGGCGGCGTACTTGGCCCGCCAGGGCTGACCCTGGCGGGCTCCCGTGGTCAGCGCAGAACGGCCTCGACCTCGATGAAGAGCTCGATTTCGTCGCCGAGCGCCAGCGCGCCATTGGCCAGCTTGCTCTGGAACGTCATGCCGAAGTCGGAGCGGTTGAAGGTCGTCGACGCGGAGAACCCGGCCTTGGATTCGCCGCCCATGCCGACGCCGAAACCGCCGATCTCCAGTGCCAGCGTCACCGGCCGGGTCACCCCGCGCAGCGTCAGGTCGGCGTCGAGCTGGAATCGGACCCCGTCGGGGCGGATGGCGGTGGAGCGCAGCGTGGCGGTCGGGTGGTTCGCGACGTCGAAGAAGTCACTCGCCAACACGTGCTGGTTGAACGCGGGAAAGCCGGTGTCGAACGAGGTGAGGTCGATCTCGGCGGACACCGTGGAGGCGAGCGGGTCCGCCGCGGTGACGATCTCGCCGCTGAACTTCTCGAAGCCGCGGCGATAGCGGGCCAGGCCGAGGTGTCGGACGGCGAACGACACGTCGGAGTGGATCGGGTCGATGTCCCACACTCCGGTGAGGTAACCGGGGATGTCGATGGCAGTGCTCACGGACGCTCCTTGCGGGCTGATCAGGGACAAAAATCTGACATGCGGGCACAGGGTATCGACGTGTTCCCGGATTCGGGGCCGCGCTCTAGGCTGCCGGCGTGATCGCAACTAGTTACGATGTCGCCGCCGTTCGCGCGTGTTTCCCGGCGCTGGCCGAGGGTGCCGCGCACTTCGACGGCCCGGGCGGTTCCCAGGTGCCGGACACGGTGGCCGACGCCGTCGCCGCCACGCTGCGCGCCGCCGTGTCCAACCGCGGCACGGTCACCCCGGCGGAGCGGCGCGCCGACGCCGTGGTGGTCGAGGCCCGCCGGGCCATGGCCGACCTGCTCGGCGCCGAGCAGGTCGGCATCGTGTTCGGCCGCAGCATGACCCAGCTCACCTACGATTTCGCCCGCACACTGGCGAAGGAGTGGATGCCGGGTGATGAGGTCGTGGTCACCCGGCTCGACCACGACGCGAACATCCGGCCGTGGGTGCAGGCCGCCGAGACGCGCGGGGTGGTCGTGCGGTGGGCCGATTTCGACCGGGAGACCGGCGAACTGCCGGTGGCAGCCGTCGCCGGGCTGTTGTCGCCGCGCACGCGGCTGGTCGCGGTCACCGCCGCGTCGAACCTGCTCGGCACCCGCCCGGACGTGCTCGCGATCGCCGAGGCCGCGCACGCCGCAGGCGCCCTGGTCTACGTCGACGGTGTCCACTTGACACCGCACTCCCCGGTCGACATCACCGCGCTCGGCGCCGACTTCTTCGCCTGCTCCCCGTACAAGTTCCTCGGCCCGCACCTCGGTGCGCTCGCCGCCGCCCCGGCCCTGTTGGAGCGGCTGCGGCCGGACAAACTGTTGCCCTCCAGGGATTGCGTGCCCGAACGGTTCGAGCTGGGCACCCTGCCGTACGAGTCGCTCGCCGGAACCACGGCGGCGGTGGAGTTCCTGGCCGGACTCGTCCCCGGTCCGGGCACCCGACGCGAGCGGCTGGCGCGGTCGATGACTGCCTTGGAAACGCACGAGGTCACCCTGCGCGACCGCATGGAAGACGGCCTGCGCGCACTACCCGGCGTACTGCTGCACGGCTCGCCCGACCGCAGCCGCACGCCGACCGTACTGTTCACTGTGGACGGTCTGGCGCCAAGCGCGGTGTACGAGCGGTTGGCACTGGTGGGCGTCAACGCGCCCGCAAGCCACTTCTACGCCTTGGAATGCGCCCGATGGCTGGGTCTCGGTGACGCGGGCGCGGTCCGCGCGGGCATCGCGCCCTACACCGACGAGTCCGATGTGGACCGATTGGTGGCAGGCGTCGCCGACATCGTCAAGGACTCCTGACGCCAAGGAGTTGGGTTCGTGCCCAGGTCCCTGCGCCGACATGCGGCCGTGTGCCGTGGACCGTGATGGGAGATCGCTGCTGTTCAGCGCCCCACTTGCCACTGTTCCGCTACCACGTCGTTACGCTGTGGCGGTGTCGAACTTCCTGCCGACGGCTCCGTACCGGGGAACGCGCGATTTCCTGCCCGCTGAGATGTCCGTGCGGACGCAGGTGTTCCATGCGCTCTACGAGGTGATCGAGCGTTACGGTTACGGACGCTATGACGGGCCGATCCTTGAACCGGTCGAGATGTACGAGGCCAAGTCGTCGCGGGAGATCGTGGAGCAGCAGCTCTACACGATGACTGACCGTGGTGGGCGACGCTTGGCGCTGCGGCCGGAGATGACGCCATCGGTGGCCAGGATCATCGCGGGAAACGCGGGCAGCCTCCAGTTTCCGGTCCGGTGGTACAGCCACCCGAACTGTCACCGGTACGAGCGTCCGCAGCGCGGCCGGGTTCGCGAGCACTGGCAGGTCAACGTCGACGTGTTCGGATCGGACAGCGCGGCTGCCGAGATCGAGTTCTTCGAGTTGATCCACGACATGATGGCCGGTCTCGGCGCGACGCCGGACATGTGGGTGCTGCGCGTCAACGACCGGGTGTTGCTGGACTCGATGCTCACCGACGTTGTCGGCGTTCCGGCCGAGCAGGTCCGCGCCGTGTCCGGCTTGGTTGACCGCTGGGAGAAGTACGGCGCGGACAAACTCGCCGAAGACGCGGCCGAGATCGGTGTGTCCGACAAGCAGTTCGCGCGGCTCGGCGAGGTTCTTGCGGCCGGCACCGCCGTGCTTGACGAGATTCCCGATGAAGCGAAGGCCCAGTCTCGTCTGGTCGAAGTCTTGCGCGACAGCGCGGCCAGCGAACTGATCACCTATGACCCGTTGATTGTCCGTGGTTTCGACTATTACACCTCGACGGTGTTCGAGGTCTTCGACCAGCACCCGGACAACCGTCGGTCGCTGTTCGGCGGGGGCCGCTATGAGAACCTGGTCGGCCTGTACTCGGCGCAGCGCATCCCCGGCTTCGGGTTCGGCATGGGTGACGTCACGTTGTTCGACTTCCTCGACACGCATGGGCTGACCCCCGAACCGCGCAGCGATGTCGACGTGGTGGTCATCCCACTGGCGGAAGAACTGTTCGGTGTGGCACGCCGGGTTGCCCGATCGACCCGCGCTGCGGGCGTCCGCGCGACCACCCCGCTTGACCTGCGGAAACTGGGCAAAGAGATTCAGCGCGCGGTGAAGTCCGGGGCCTTCGCCGTCGTGATTGTCGGACCAGACGAGGTCAACGACGGCCAGGTCATCGTTCGCGACTTGGCCACCGGAGACCAACGGAACCTAGAGATCGATCGCGTCGGCCCGGCTGTGGCTGAAATGCGCGACACGCACGGAAAGTAAGAAGGTTCCGCCGACTGTGCCCGATCGGCGGCCGCACGCCATCCGAGGTGAACACCCCTGTACGTCAACAATGTACAGGGGTGCTGTCCTGTTCAGCGGTCAAACCGGCCCGCTTGGATGGCGCGCATCAGTTCCCGCACGTTCGTCCGCAATGCCGGCCCGGTGGCGTTCTTCGAGTCCCGCGCATGGTCGAGCGTATTGCGTAGCTCGACGCAGTTCGCGTTGTTTTCGCTGCGGCCTGACTTCCGCCAGGTGTATTCAGGTGCCACTGTGCTGCTCCGTGTTCAGCCGGTCGAATTGGCCTGTTTGGATGGCGTGCGTCAATGCCTGGATGTTCCCGCGCAGTGTCGGTCCGGTGGTGTTTTTTGAGTCCCGCAGGTGGTCGAGCGTGTTGCGCAGTTCGACGCAGTTCGCGTTGTTGGCGCTGCGGCCTGACTTACGCCAGGTGTATTGGAGTGCCACGGTACTTCTCCATTCGATTGTGCAGTTCGGCGATGACATTGACCGAAGCATCCGGTCGTAGGGATACTTTCTGGATCTTGTCGATCGCTCGTTTGTAGGCGTCCACGTCGCCGTCCTCGTGCAGCATGAGGACCGATCGCCGGGTGCCGACGAAGACGATGGACGACTTGCTCGCCGGTGTGCGCTTGGCCATCACCGCGTTCTGCATGGCGGTGGCTCGACTGGATTCAATGAGCACGAACTCGCCTTCCAGTCCAGGATGCCAGCCGCAATGCTCAGGAACGACACGCAATTCGACGTTCGGCCGAGCGGCCATTTCCAGGAGGTGCTGAAGCTGCTCGATCGTGGCGACTTTGCCGCCGATGTCCTGGTTAAGCGCGGCTCGGCCGAGCAGGACCAGCAAGTCCGCCGGGTTCTTCCTGTTGATAACTTCCCGTCGGCCGATCCGGGAGGTTACTCGTGACGCTATCTCCCCGGATGGGACGCCTGCGGCGGTCATAATAGCCTGGATGTACTCACTGGTTTGCAGCAATCCAGGAATCAACAATGGGGCTATTTCGACGATGCGGCTGGCTTTTTGCTCCCAATCAACGTAGGCGGCCATTTGCTGCCGCTGTTCTGGCAGTGTCGTCGCGACCCACTGGGACTCGTTGGTGCCGTAGGCGAGGGTCATGATTTCGTCGTAGCGGTCACCATCGATGTCCAGCTTGGTGAGGATTTGGGCGACCTGCTCCGGTTTTGGTGTCCGGTCGCCCGTTTCCCAGCGGGAGAGCACCCCGATGTCCCGACTGATCGCCGCCGCCACCTCGCGCAAGACCAGGTGTTTCTCCTCGCGGGCCTGCCGCAGTGCCGCACCGAGTGCTCGTGCCTTCGGTGTTCGAGCCATCGTCTCTCCATGGTTTGTCGGCCGGTAACAGCATAGCGTCACCGAGTTGCGCGCAGATACCACCCGATGCGCGTACGCAAGTCGGTTGTGCGGTCTTGACCCATTGTCAAATACTGGGCAAGTTCGCAAGGAAGCAATTTACCAGGCCCGACAGGGTTGGACTAACGGGAGGAGGGGCGCCATGTACGGCAATCTGGTCATCGGCACCTGGGTGGACATCAGCGAAGGCTGCCCGATGAAGTTCAGCGTGAGCGGCAGCGACGCCGTACACGTCATGCTCGGCGAGAGCAGCAGAGATGGATTCGAGCTCGCCTTCGACGTGGCGGCGCTGCGCTCGTTCGCCCAGCTCAGCAGCAAGGCCGTGGCCGAGATGGACGCCATCTACGAGCAGGAGGAAGCCGAACGCGCGGCCGTGGTGCGCGGTGAACTGGAGCCCTCGACATGATCATAAACGAGGCACCGCAGGTGTCCGTGTGGCTCGATGTCCCCGAAACCTGCCGGATGCGGGCCGAGTTCACGGGTGACATGGACGTCCAAGTCATGTTGGGCAACCCGCCGGACGGTGTGGTCGTGTTGTTCGAACGGCTGGCGCTGGAACGGTTCGTGCGGCTGGCGAGCACGCTGCTGGCCATCCCGATGCCCGACGACCCAACGGCCGACTTGCCTGCGGTCACGTGTCCGGCGGCCTGACCGAAGTCGCGAGGAACGGCCCGCCCGGACGGGCCGTTCCTGCGTTTGTCGCGTTGGCGGGTCACCATGCCGCTGACCCGGGAACCGCCGGAGTCGCCTGGTTCGGCGCAGTGTTGGTGCGACGTTAAGAGGAGAACTTCCCCCAAAAGGTTCATTCGTTACAACATTCGGGTGAATTTGCGGGCGGACTGTGTGACTATGGGCGCGACAAGGGCCGCGCCGGGGGCGGGCCCCAACGGGGGTGTGGGGGGACATGCGCAGCACTATCACGACCTGGCCCGCGCCCGGCTGGATCGTCACCTTCTCCATGTGGGACCTGCGCGCGGGCCGGGCCCGCTTCATCGGCATCGGCGTGGTCGCGGGCGAGCCCGAGCCGCACCCGATCCTGGACATCCTGCGGCTGCCGATCCGCGCGCTCGACGACGACTCCGGGCCGGTCCCCGGCTGGATCGCGCGGTCGGACATCATTGACGTGGTGCCGCCGCGGTATTGAGACGCGGCCGACGAGCGGAGGTCGCGTGACGCTGCATCCCCAGGCGCGCGCGATGCCGCCCGCGGGCCCGATGAGCCTGGATACCCTGGCCGCGTCGCGGGCGGGCTACGCCGCGAACGCCGCCGCCGAGGCCGGGCCGGGCACCGAGGTCGCGTTCGTGTCCGATGTGGACGCCGACGGGGTGCGGGTCCGGCTCTACCTGCCTGGCGAGCGCGCGGTGTCGCCGGTCGCGGTCTACCTGCACGGCGGCGGTTGGGTGCAGGGCGATCTGGACTCCCACGACGGCGTCTGCCGCTATCTCGCCGCCCTGTCCGGCGCGGCCGTCGTCGCCGTCGACTACCGGCTCGCCCCGGAACACCCGTTCCCGGCGGCGGTCGAGGACGTCGACCGGGTCGTCGGGTGGCTGCACGGCCCGGCCGCGCTGGAGTACGGCCTCGACCCCGGCCGGATGGCGGTCGTCGGCGACTCCGCGGGCGGCCTCCTCGCGGCGGGCGCGGCCCGTCGCTGGCGCGACCACGGCAAGCCCTTCACCAGCCAGGTCCTCGTGTACCCGGTCATCGACCCGGCCGCGCGCTGGCCCGACCTGGACAGCCCCGGCCTGAGGCAGCCGGACATGGCCTTCTTCTGGGACGCGTTCGCGCCCGAGGGGATCGACCGCGCCCACCCGGACCTCGCGCTGCCCGCCGCCGACCACCGTGGCCTGCCGCCGACGCTGGTGATCACCGCCGAGTACGACATCCTGCGCGCGGAGGGCGAGGCGTACGCGCGGGCGCTCGCCGAGGTCGGCGTGCCCGCCGTCGCGGTCCGCTACCAGGGCCAGGTGCACGGCTTCTTCCGCAAGCTCGCCGTCTACGACGCGGCTCGGCAGGCCGTCGCCCAGGTCGCCGCCACACTTCGCGCCGAACTGACATGACAGCCACTCTGGTCGCCAAGGCGTTGGCCGCGGGGCACGGTGACCGCGCCCTGTTCACCGGCCTCGACCTCGTCGTGGCCCCCGGCGACGTCATCGGCCTGGTCGGGGTCAACGGGGCGGGCAAGTCCACGTTGCTGCGCACGCTGGCCGGGCTGCTGCCCGCCGAGGAGGGCGAGGTCCGGCTCAACCCGGCGGCCGCCACCGTCGGCTACCTGCCGCAGGAGCCCGACCGCAGGCCCGGTGAGTCCGTGCGAGCGTTCCTCGCCCGGCGCACCGGGGTCGCCGCCGCGCAGCACGACATGGACACCGCCGCCGAGGCG
Organism: Actinokineospora sp.; assembly: GCF_052390155.1. NCBI lineage: Bacteria > Bacillati > Actinomycetota > Actinomycetes > Pseudonocardiales > Pseudonocardiaceae > Actinokineospora > Actinokineospora sp. The sequence goes on from NZ_JBQTHF010000079.1 coordinate 32,689, forward strand.
CTGGCCGCGGGCGGACCCGGCGCAGACGACGAGTACGCCCACGCGCTGGAGCGCTGGCTCGCGCTCGGCGGCGCCGACCTGGACGAGCGCGCCGCCGAGGCGGTGGCCGATCTGGGCCTGGGGGTGCGCCTCGACCAGGAGATGGTGTCGCTGTCCGGTGGCCAGGCCGCCCGCGCGGGTATGGCTTCGCTGCTGCTCAGCCGCTACGACGTGTTTCTGCTCGACGAGCCCACCAACGACCTCGACCTCGACGGCCTGGCCCGGCTGGAGGCGTTCGTGTCCGGCCTGCGCGCGGGCACCGTGGTGGTCAGCCACGACCGCGAGTTCCTGACCAGGACTGTCACCAGCGTCCTGGAGTTGGACTTCGCCCAGCAGCAGGTCCGCGAGTACGGCGGCGGTTACGCGGCCTACCTGGAGGAACGCGAGGTCGCGCGCAGGCACGCGCGCGAACAGTACGACGAGTTCGCCGACACCAAGTCGGCCTTGCAGGCCAGGGCGCGCACCCAGCGCTCGTGGATGGAGAAGGGCGTGCGCAACGCCCGGCGCAAGGCCACGGACAACGACAAGATCGGCCGCAAGCACCGCGCCGAGGCGACCGAGAAGCAGGCCGCGAAGGCCCGGCAGACCGAGCGCCTCATCGAGCGGCTGGACGTGGTGGAGGAGCCCCGCAAGGAGTGGGACCTGCGGATGGAGATCGCCGTCGCGCCCCGCACCGGCGCCGTGGTGGCTGCCCTGCGCGACGCCGTCGTGCGGCGCGGCGGGTTCACCCTCGGCCCGGTCACCCTGGAGATCGGCTGGGCTGACCGGGTCGCCATCACCGGGGCCAACGGCGCGGGGAAGTCGACGCTGCTGGCCGCCCTGCTCGGCCGCACCGAGCTGGTCGCCGGGCAGGTCTACCTCGGCCCCGGGGTGCTGGTGGGCGAGGTCGACCAGGCTCGCGCGCTGTTCCTCGGCGACGACCAGCTCCTCGATGCCTTCGGCCGCGAGGTGCCGGACTGGCCGACCGCCGAGGTGCGGACCCTGCTGGCGAAGTTCGCGCTGCGGGCCGAGCACGTGCTGCGCCCGGCCGCGACCCTGTCGCCCGGCGAGCGGACCCGCGCCGCGCTGGCACTGTTGCAGGCCCGCGGGGTGAACCTGCTGGTGCTCGACGAGCCGACGAACCACCTCGACCTGCCCGCGATCGAGCAACTGGAGGCGGCGCTCGCGACCTACCCCGGCACGCTGCTGCTGGTCACCCACGACCGGCGGATGCTCGACGCGGTGCACACGACCCGCCGGTTCGACGTCGCCGACGGCCGGGTGTCCGAGCAGCCCTGAACGCGGTGGTGCCCTCGGGCGATTCCCAAGGGCACCACGTTCCGACGAGCGGGAGCGTCAGCGGGCGGCCGGTGGCGTGCGCCGGTCGGTCGCGGTGCGGACCTTGCGCAGCGCGCCGTCGATCTGGCTGTGGTATTTGCCCTTGGTCTGCTGGTCGACGAACTTCCCGGCCTTCGTCGCGAGCTGGTTGACCTTCTCCGGGTTCTTCTTCGCGTACTTCTGTGCCGCCGCGGCGGCTCCCGCCAGCACGGTCAGCTTCTTGAGCAATGGCATGGCGCATCCTTCCTTCCGGTCAGCCCTTCAACGTCTCCGGTACTCCTGAAGGTTCCCAAGCTACGCGCCGGACCGTGGTCCGGCAGCGTGAAATGTCTACAATGGACAGTCGAGCTACCTGGTGAACAGCGCGTTGAGTTCGGGCCAGGTCATCCCGTCGGCGACCGACTCGTAGGTGCCGGACGCGAGCAGTTCCCGGGTGGCCCGCCGGGCGAGCCCGTAGGCCGCTTCCGCGACCGCGGCGCCCAGGCTCGCGCGGGCCACGCCGACCCCGGCGAGTTCGGCGACGCTGGGTACCCCGGGGCCGACCATGATGTTCAGCGGTGCCGGGATCGCCGCGGCCAGCGCCTTGATCGTGTCGAGGTGGGCGATGCCGGGCACGAAGATCCCGGACGCCCCGGCCGCCAGGTAGGCCTCGGCGCGCCGCACGGTCTCCCGCAGCCGGAACTCGCGATCGCCGACCCTGGCCAGATAGGTGTCGACGCGGGCGTTGAGGTAGAGGGAGATCCCCGCGTCGTCGGCCGCCGCGCGGGCCGCGGCCAGCCGCCGCGCCTGGTCGGCCGTGTCCCGCAAGGGACTGGCGTCGGTGGCGAATCCGTCCTCGATGTTCACGCCCACCGCACCCGCGGCGAGCACGCCCCGGACCGTCTCGGCGACGTCGTCCGGGGTCGCGCCGAAGCCGCGTTCGATGTCGGCGGTCACCGGTACGTCCACGGCGGACACCACGCGGGCGATGAAGTCGATGGCGAGCGCCCGGTCGAGCGAGTCGCCGTCAGCGGCGCCCAGGCTCCACGCGACGCCCGCGCTCGTGGTGGCCACCGCGCGGACACCGGCCTCGACGGAGACCAGCGCGCTGGCCACGTCCCAGGCGTTGGCCAGCGCCAACACCTCGCCGCCGGTGTGCAGCGCGTGAAACCGTTCGGCCCGTTCCTGCTGGGGGATCGTCATGGCCGCCAGTGAACCAGCAGCCACCGACACCGGCTGGCGGGATCGCGACACCATCGTCGCGCGGGAGACTCACGTCGCATTCCCGCTAGCCGGGCGCCCGGCCGAGGCGCCATCCTGGTCGGGTGTACGACGACTTCGACCGCTGCGTGCGGGCCGTGCGGTCCCGGGACTCCCGGTTCGACGGCTGGTTCTACACCGCGGTCCGCACCACCCGGATCTACTGTCGGCCGAGCTGTCCGGCGCGTCCGCCCAAGGCGGAGAACATGGCGTTCTACCCGAGCGCCGCCGCCGCGCAGCAGGCCGGTTACCGCGCCTGCAAGCGATGCCGCCCGGACGCCAGCCCCGGCTCGCCGCAGTGGAACGAGCGCGCCGACCTCGCCGCGCGCGCCATGCGGATGATCGCCGACGGCGTGGTCGACCGCGCGGGTGTGCCCGGCCTCGCCGCGCGGCTGGGCTACAGCGTGCGCCAGGTGGAGCGGCAACTGCTCGCGGAGTTCGGCGCGGGGCCGCTGGCGCTCGCCCGGGCCCAGCGCGCGCAGACCGCGCGGCTGCTCATCGAGACCACCGCGCTGTCGATGAGCGACGTCGCCACCGCGGCGGGGTTCGGCAGCATCCGCACGTTCAACGACACCGTCAGGGAGGTCTTCGCGACCGCGCCCACCGAGCTGCGCGGCCGCGCGGGCAAACAGGCGGCCCGCGCGGGCGTGATCTCGCTGCGCCTGCCGTATCGGGAGCCGCTGTGCGCGGACGCGTTGTTCGGTCACCTCGCGGCCGCCGCCGTGCCCGGCGTCGAGGAATGGCGCGACGGCGCGTATCGGCGCACGCTGCGGCTGCCGCACGGGCACGGCGTCGTCACCCTGCGCCCGGCGGGCGGGCACATCGCCTGCCACCTCGCCCTCGCCGACCTGCGCGACCTGTCCCGCGCCATCAGCCGCTGCCGCCGCCTGCTCGACCTCGACGCGGACCCGGTCGCGGTGGACGACCTGCTCGCCGCCGACCCCGCGCTGGCGCCGTACGTCCGCAAGGACCCCGGCCGCCGCGTCCCCCGCACGGTCGACGGCGCCGAACTCGCGGTGCGCGCCGTGCTCGGGCCGCAGGCCGCCCGGCTGGTCGCCGCGTACGGCGAGCCCGCGCGCGACCCGGCGGGCGGCCTCACCCACCTGTTTCCCACGCCCGCGGCCCTCGCCGCCATCGACCCGGCAGACCTGGCCCTGCCCGCCCGCCGCCGCGACGTGCTGTTCGTGCTGGTCAACGCCCTGGTCGCGGGCACGGTGGATGTCGGGGTGGGTGCTGACCGCGACCTCGCCCGCGCCCGGCTGGCCGCGCTGCCCGGCATCGGCGCGGCGACCGTGGAGACCATCGCCATGCGCGCCCTCGGCGACCCGGACGCGTTCATCCCCGGCGACCCGGGTGTCCGCGCGGCCGCCCGTGACCTCGGCCTTCCGGTGCTGTCGGCCGGTCTCACCGCACACGCCGCCGCGTGGCGCCCGTGGCGCGCCTACGCCATGCAGTACCTCTGGGGCGATCCGTCGAGATGAAGGAGAACCGTGCGCACTCATACCATTGTGGACAGTCCACTTGGTCCACTCACGCTGGTCGCGGCCGACGGCGTCCTCGCCGGGCTCTACCTGGACCGGCAGCGGCACCGCCCCGTCCCGGACACCTTCGGCACGCCTGACGCGGGCGCTTTCGGTGCTGTTGGGGAGCAGTTGTCGGCGTACTTCGCGGGCACGCTGACCGAGTTCGATCTGCCGATCGTGTTCGTCGGGACGGAGTTTCAGCGGACGGTGTGGCAGGCGCTGTGCGATATCCCTTATGGCGAAACGGTTTCCTACGGTGAGCTGGCCGAGCGGATCGGCAAGCCCACGGCGGCGCGGGCGGTCGGTCTGGCCAACGGGAAGAACCCGATCAGTGTGGTGGTCCCGTGTCACCGGGTGGTCGGTTCGACCGGCGACCTCACCGGTTACGGGGGCGGCGTGGATCGCAAACGGTACTTGCTCGACTTCGAGAAGCGAGCCAGTCTCCTGCCGCTTCCCCTGCTGTGACGCGGGCCAGTCGGCAGCAGGCGGGTCAGAAGTCCGACGCCAGCACAAGCGCGCCGGAGGAGTCGGTCACCTCGAACCCGTTGGCCTGGCCGCGCAGCACCGAGCTGTTGAGGTTGCACTTCATCTCTTTCGGCCCCGTGCCGAGGAATTCGCCCGCCGGGACCTTGCGGCCGGCGGCATCGGTGACCACGACGCGGTAGGGCTCGCCGGTCTCGAAGCCGGTCGCGGTCAGCTTGATCTCCACGCCCCACGTGTGCGGCACGAGTTGGGCGCTGGCGTTGATCCGGGTGTCCGGCCCGCGCACGGCCACCGCCTCCAGCGGCACCCGCGGCTGCTCGGGCGAGTCCGGGTGGACCCACCAGCCGATCCCCGCGCCGAGCGCGATCGCCACCACGGCGGCGGCCGCGGGCGCCGCCCACCGCGGGAGCTGCCTGCGCTGCCGTCCGCGTTCGGCCTGGATGCGCGCGAGCACCGCGTCGCCCAGGTCGGGGGGTGGGGCGGGCGCGGTCGGGCTGAGCCGGTCGAGGTCGACCAGGCGCAGGCTCTCGGCCACGGGGGTGATCTCGCGCAGCTCCGCCCGGCAGGCCGGGCACCCGGCGAGGTGCGCGTCGATGGCGAGCCGTTCGTGCTGGTCGAGCTGGTCGAGCGCGTACGCGCCGAGCATCTCGCGCAGGCCCCGATGGGCGCTGTCGTTCACGGCTCCACCCCCATCTCCTCCATGACCACCCTGAGTGACTTCAGCCCGTAGAACAGCCTGCTGCGCAGCGTCCCGGTCGGCACGCCCTGCTCGGCGGCCACCTCCGCGTGCGGACGCCCGCGAAAGTATGTCTCCACCAGCGCACTGCGATGCTCCGGGCTGATCCTGGTCAGCGCCTCCTCGATGAGCCACGCCGTCATCTTCTGCTCGTCGAACCCGCTGTCGGCGACATCCCTGGTCTCCTCCACCGCCAGCCCGAACACCCGCGCGGGCCGGGCCGTGCTGCGCCGGATCTCGTCGACGATCACGTGCCGCGCGATCGCGAACAGCCACACCCGCAGGCTCGCCACCTCCGGGTCGTACCGGTCCGCCGAGCGCCACGCCCGCAGGAACACCTCCTGCACCACGTCCTGCGCGTTGCCCTCGTCATGCAACTGGCGCAGCGCGAACCGGTACAGCTCGGGCCCGTGCGCCCGATACGCGGCGCGGAGCGCCTGGTCGGAGGCCAGATCGGGTTCCCCCGCTCTGCGCCGGGTCCGACCCCGTCGCGTCAAGCCACTCACGAGTCCCCCTTACGACCGTTGTGGTGTATTCGGAGCCGACCCCGCCCGCGTTCACCGCTGGGCCGAACCAATCCGATTTCGGTTCCGGGTGAACGCGCGCGGCCCGCGCTGCGAATGCAGAGACGCAAGCACGCCAGCGAACAGGGAGCAAACATGCGCAAAGCGACAACCGCGATCGTGGTCGGGGCCGCACTCGCGGCCACGATGCTCAGCGCGGGCACCGCCACCGCCGGGACGCGGCACGGCAACTCCGGGGGAGACCTGCTGATCCTCAGCTCGAACGGCACGCTGAGCAGGCACGACACGGCGTTCCCGCTGCTGCCCAAGTCGTCGGTCCGGGTCCGGGGCGTCGCCAGGCACGACAAGCTGATCGGCATCGACGTCCGCCCGGCGAACGGTGCCCTCTACGCGCTGTCCGCCAAGGGCCAGCTCTACACCCTGGACGCGGGCTCGGGGAACGCCACCGCCGTCGGCGCCCCGGTCGCGCTGACCGGCAAGGCGATCGGGTTCGATTTCAACCCGACCGTCGACCGCATCCGGGTCGTCACCGACGCGGGCCAGAACTTCCGGCTCGTGCCCGACACCGGCGCCCTCGCCGCGGCCGACACCGCCCTGAGCTACGCCCCGACCGACTCGGCCGCGGGCAAGACCCCGAAGGTCGGCGCCGCGGGCTACACCAACAGTGTCGCGGGCGCGACCAGCACGCTGCTCTACGACCTCGACGCGGGTCGCGACACCCTGGTCACCCAGGGCACCGCGCCCGGCGTCACCCCGATCGTCGGGCCGAACACCGGCCAGTTGTTCACCGTGGGCAGGCTCGGTCTGCCCGTCACCGCGGTGAACGGCTTCGACATCAAGGGTGCCGCGCCCGCGGGCCCGTTCAACCCGGCCGACTACAAGGCCGTCGCGGCTCTGCAGTTGGACGGCTTCCTCGGCCTGTCCGTGCTGGCCAAGGTGGACCTGTCCACCGGCCGGGCGCACGTCATCTCGCTGCTGCTGAGCAGGCCGGTCGGGGTCGCGTTCGTCGGCTGAGTGCGCGCCGGGTGGCCCGGACCACGGGCCACCCGGCCGCCGGTCAAATTCGTTCGACGCCGTAGCCGTGCAAATGGCCCCGGGTGTCGAGGCCCCCGCGGGCGGTGCGGGCGCTTAGGCTGTGGTGGAGGCAGCGGTGGT
>NZ_JBQTHF010000080.1:0-2567 GCF_052390155.1 Actinokineospora sp.
GGAAGGGGAGTATGTCGTCTCGGGTGGGTCCTGGGCAGTTCCACTCGGCGCGCAGGTCGGCGCCGACGAGCAGGTCGTCCTCTTTGAGGGCCACGATTCGGGACGGGGCGCCGTGTTTGGCCGCGAGCCGGATGACGGCTCGGCGGGCCGCGGGCAGGTCGTCGGTGGCGGAGACGATCACCACATCGGCCGCACCGTCGGGGACGCCGTCGACGCCGACCTCGGTGGTGATGTAGGTGACGGTGTGCTGGTCGTGGTCTATGTAGCGCTCGTACTCCGCGTAGCGCGCCCGCCAGCGATGGATCACGATGACATGCCGAGAGCTGCTCACGACACCCCCTCCTGCACTAGTGGTTGCGACCGGGGATTCGTCGGGGGTATCGGTGGATCGAGGTTTCCGCTGGGCGTGCCGGTGGAAGGTTCTCGTACCGGGTTGTACTCGGGCCTTGCGCCGGTGCGTCCAGCGGGAAGCTCGGCCGCCGAGACCCCCGGCGAATCTCCGGTCGTGACCACTAGTTCCTTGTGGGCGGACGGGTTCTCGGGCGCGGGCGCGGTGGCTGGCAGCTCGCGCAGGCGCGGAATCCCGGACAGCGTCAGCGGCAGTACGGAAAGGACAGTCCCGATGCCTGCGATCCACAGTCCCGCGCGCAGGCCGAGGAATCCGCCGATGAACCCGCCCGCGAGGGTGCCGAAGGTCTCTGGCCCCCGCATCAGGGTGCGCATCCCGGCGTTCATTCGGCCCATCAGCGCGGGCGGGGTGACGGTCTGGCGCAGGCTGATGCTCGCGGTGTTGGAGATCGCCGAGCCCGCGCGCATGATGAAGAACCCGGTGGTGACCATGATGGCCGTGCTGACGGTGGCGCCGGTCGCCGCGGGGATGAGCAGCGGACCGCATACCCCCACCAGGTTCGCCACGACGTAGACCGGCCCGAACGGCAGGTGTTTGACCAAAGTGGACGCGATGCCCGCGCCGATGACGCCGCCGATGGCGCCCAGCGACATGACCAGGCCGATGAGTCCCGCGTCGAACTCCAGCACCCGCACCGCGTAGACGATGAAGAGCGCCTCGACGAACACGTAGAAGAAGTTGTACATCCCGCCGCTCATCACGATCGCGCGCAGGTACGGCTGACGCACCACGAAGGCGAGCCCGTCGAGCATCTCCTTCCCGACGTGTCGCCCGGACCGCTCGGGCACCACCTCGGGCGCCTTGATCGACCACAGCGAGACCACCGACACCAGGTACGACACCGCGTTCACGACGAGGGCGAACGGCGCGGTGAACACCTGGACCAGCAGACCGCCCAGGCCGGGGCCCGCCGACTCCGCCGCCGACCAGCTCGCGGTGACCCGGCCGTTCGCGGCGACCAGGTGGTGGGGGGCGACGATGACCGGGACGTAGGACTGCCAGCAGACGTCGAACAGGACAGTGCAAACGCCGACGCCGAAGGTGATCGCGAACAGGGCGGGCAGGGTGAGCACGTCGAGCAGGGCGAAGACCGGGACGAGTCCGATGAGGACACCGCGGACGAGATTCGCCGCGATCATCAAGGGCCGCTTGGGATACCGGTCGACCAGCACCCCGAGCGGCAGTGCCACCAGCAGGAACGGGGCGTAGGTCATGAACCAGAGGAAGCCCAGTTCCTCCGGCCCGGCGTCGAAGATGAACACGGCGGTCAGCGGCAGCGCCAGTGCGGTGACCCGGACGCCGAACAGGGACACCGTCTCGCCGAACCAGAACTTGACGAAGTTCTTGTTGCGCAGCAGACGCGGTGGGCGGTCCATGGGCTACGCCGCCGCGGTCAGGGGTTCGGCGCGCACTCGGAAGTCGCGGGCGGTGGCCTCGACGGCCGCCTCGACCTCGGCACTGGTGGTGCCGCGGAACCGGAACCGGCCGCCGACGTGCTCGTAGTAGGCGTCCGCGTCGGGCAGGATGTCGCCGGGGCCGAGCAGATCCTCGGCGTAGGGTCCGGGCACTCGGCCGACCATGGGGGTGACCTCCAGGACGCGGCAGGGCCGCTTGGCGGGGGCCGGGATCAGCAGCTCGCCGGTGATCTGTCCGGTGTGGACATTGGGCGGAACCGGCGGGGGTTCCTCGGCCACCGCGAGGTGGAACGCGGCCGCCATCAGGTCGTAGCCGTGGACTTCGCGCCAGAGGAACGGCGTTTCGCCGCCGCCGACCCGGGCGCCGACTTCGAGGAACGCGCAGCGGTCGCCGTCGACGAAGACCTCCAGGTGGAACACGACCGGCTTGGCGGACAGCGCGCGCAGCGCCCGGACGGCGAACTCGCCGACGCGCGCAACGGTGTCGGGATCGTCCTCCTGCACTACGGCGAGCGTGGAGCCGGAGCGGAAGTCCAGGCAGTTGTGCAGGTAGCGGCAGGTGGCCCAGATGTCGAACCCGCTGCCGTTGAAGACGCCGTCGACCTTGTAGACCTGCCCCGGGTGGAACGCCTGGACCATGGCGTTGGCGGGCATCTGGATGTCGGTGGGGCGGTGGGCGATGACGACGCCCGCGCTGGAGCTTTCGGCTCGGGGTTTGATGACGATGGGCCAGCCGTGGTGTT
>NZ_JBQTHF010000081.1:0-2398 GCF_052390155.1 Actinokineospora sp.
GGTGGGGGCCGCGCGTTTCTGCCGTGGGGGGGCTCGGCGGGGAGACGGCGGCGGCCCCGGCGGGGCCCGCCCAGTCGCGCTCGCGCGGCCCCCCCACCCACCCCACCCCCGGCCGCCGCGTCCGCCACCCCACCCAGCGCCGGGCCCACCCGGCGCTGGGTGATTCCCGCCCGGGTCCGCATCATGGGCTGGCTGCTGCTGCTCATGGCCATCGTGTCGCTCACCGTCACCGTGGTCACCCGCAATCTGCTGCTCCAGCGCGTCGACACCGAAGTGACGGCCGCTCTGGAACAGGAGGCGGCTGAACTCGGCGGTGTGGCCCGCTCCGGCGTCGACCGCGCCACCCAGCAGCCGTTCCGCAACGTGCGCGAACTGTTGTTCAACCACCTCCAGCGGCAGTACCCCGACGTCGACGAGGTGCTGGTCGGGTGGGTCGCGGGGCCCGGCGCGGGCGAGATTCTGCGGCAGAGCCGCGCCGAGCCGTTCGCTCTCGCCGACAGCCCCGCGGTCCTCGACCCGATCCTGCGCTCGGCGCAGACCAGCGGGTCGGTCCCGACCGCGGCGGGCGAGATGCGCTGGGTCAAGGTCGACGTCGCGGGCCCCGGCGGCGCGGGCGACCGGGGTGCCTTCGTCGTCGGCTACCTCATCGACCGCGACCGCGCCGAGGTCATCGCCACCGTCCAGACCCTGATCCTGGTCAGCCTGCTCGGCCTGCTGCTCGCGGGCGGCGCCGCGTGGGTGGTCGCGGGCCAGATCCTCGCGCCGGTCCGGCTGGTCCGCCGCGCCGCCGCCGAGATCACCGAGGAAGACCTGACCCGGCGCATCCCGGTCGAGGGCCGCGACGACATCGCCGCGCTCGCCGAGCAGTTCAACGCCATGCTCGACCGGCTGGAGCGGGCGTTCGGCACGCAGCGGCAGTTCGTCGACGACGCGGGCCACGAGCTGCGCACCCCGATCACCATCATCCGCGGCCACCTGGAACTGATGGGCGACGACCCGGCCGACCGCGCCGCCGTGGTGCGGCTGTGCACCGACGAACTCGACCGGATGAACCGGATCGTGGCCGACCTGCTGGTGCTGGCCAAGGCCGAGCGGCCCGACTTCGTCCGGCCGGAGCCCACCGAGGTGGCCGAGCTGACCAGCGACATCTACGCCAAGGTCCGCGCCCTCGGCGAGCGCGAGTGGCGGCTGGAGGCGATCGGCGAGGGCGTCGTGCGGCTCGACTCGCAGCGCGTCACCCAGGCCGTCGTGCAACTCGCGCAGAACGCCGTGCAGCACACCCGCGACGGCGACGAGGTGCTGGTCGGGTCGGCGCTGCTGGACGGGCGGGCGTCGTTCTGGATCACCGACCACGGGCCCGGCGTGGCGCCGGTGGACACGGCCAAGATCTTCGACCGGTTCAGCCGCGGGTCGACCGGCGGCGCCGCCGGACACCGTCCGGGCGCCGGGCTCGGCCTGGCCATCGTGCGCGCGATCGCGGAGGCGCACGGCGGTACCGTGAAGCTCGTGTCCACCCCTGGTCGCGGCGCGTCGTTCGGCGTAGACCTGCCCGCGGACCGCGGCGGCGGGCCGCGGTGAACCGCATCCTGGTCGCCGAAGACGAGGAGCGGATCGCGTCGTTCGTGCGCAAAGGGTTGTCCGCCAACGGTTTCAACCCCACGGTGGTGGGCGACGGACCCACCGCGATCGACTACGCACTGACCGGCGGGTTCGACCTGGTGCTGCTCGACATCGGCCTGCCCGGCCGCGACGGGTTCAGCGTGCTGCGCACCCTGCGCGAGGCCAACCTGACCACCCCGGTGATCATCCTGACCGCCCGCGACTCGGTGCACGACACCGTCGCGGGCCTCGAAGGCGGCGCGGACGACTACATGACCAAGCCGTTCCGGTTCGAGGAACTGCTGGCCCGCGTGCGGCTGCGGCTGCGCGCGGCCGACCGGACACCCGAGGTGACGGTGCTGCGCGCGGCCGACCTGTCACTGGACCTGCGCACCCGCCGCGCCCAGGTCGGCGCCCGCACGGTCGACCTCACCGCGCGCGAGTTCGTCCTGTTGGAACTGTTCCTGCGCCACCCCGGCCAAGTCCTGTCCCGCGAACAGATCCTGTCGCACGTGTGGGGCTACGACTTCGACCCCGGCTCGAACATCGTCGACGTCTACGTCCGGGCGCTGCGCCGCAAGGTCGGCGCCGAGCGGATCGCCACGGTGCGCGGCATGGGCTACGCGTTCGGCCGTTGATTCCGGTTCTTCGTGCCGCTACTCATTCGACGCCTATTTGACGCCGCCTGCGGTGAGGCCTGCGACGATGCGGCGTTGGAAGAGGAGGACGAGGATGACGAGGGGGATGGTGACGATGACGCCTGCGGCCATTTGGGTGCCGAAGGGGGCGTCGAATTGGG
>NZ_JBQTHF010000082.1:0-37016 GCF_052390155.1 Actinokineospora sp.
GGGGGGCCACCCGGGGGGGGGGGGCCCTGTTCCGGGCCCCAGGGGCCGCCACCCCCCATCGGCGTTCACCCCCCGGGTTAACGCCCCCACACCGGGGCGCGGGTGCCCCCAACCCTGGGGCGACCCCGGCTGACTCCCTGGGGACCTCATGCGTTTACTCATCCTGGCTGCGCTGTGTCTGCTGGCCCTCTCGGCCTGCTCCGCCGCGCCCACCACCGCCGTGCCATCCTCATCGTCGGCCGCGTCGACCACCCCCACGTCGAAGGCGCCGCGCCCGCTGGTGCCGCCCATCACCGAGTGGCGGACCTGGGTCGACATGGACGATCCGAAAACCGGCTTCGCCGTGCAGATGCCTTACGACGTGCCGCCGGTGCAGGACAGCGAACTCGACCTGCCACAGCGCGTGCACAAGATCGACCTCAGCCCGCTCAAGCCCAACCAGAACACCCTGACGGTCGTCTTCATTGAGCTCCCCGAGGCCGAGATCGCCGTGCTGCGCAGAATCCCCGAAGTCCGCGCGCGCCAGGCCAGGGAGAAGGGCATGGACGACAAGGTCGAGTCGATCACGGACGCCGAGCACAACGGGCTCGCCTCGGTCGAATTCGTGGTGAGCTGGACCGAGAACGGGACCAAGTCGGTGCGCTGGAGTTCCTACATGACGAACGGCAAGGGCGTGCTGGGGGTCGAAACGATCGCCACGGGTGAGGCGACCACCGGTCCCTACGCCGAGACCTTGATGCAGTACCAACAGAAGGTGCTCGACAGCGCCCGCTCGCTCTGACGGGTCACTGGCAACCGCACAGGTCCACGACGACAACTACTCCGGCGAACGACGCCGCGCAGTACTCACCATCCAGATCCTCGCCGACCGCCGGCGCGGTACTGGACCTGCCCAACGACAGGCCCGCGTCACCGTCAACGGCGGCGACACCATGTGGATCACCTGGGGCACCGACACCGCCCACCTGCTGCCCCGGCTGATCGCCGGACTCGCGCATCATCGCTGGTCAGGGATATCCGCCCGAATTTCGTGAGTACTACGGGGACCCGGCAGGCTTCGCGCGACAGGCAGACCGACGGGCGAACTCGTTGCGTCGGAATGATACCTAGAGCTACTATGCATCGTGGTTCTAGGGTGCAGGGTGAAGGGAGGTCTCGTGAAAGTCACCAAGGATCTTGTGGCCGCATCGGCGACGCCGATGGTGTTGGGCATCCTGGCCGAGGAGGACAGCTACGGCTACGCCATCCTCCGCCGGATCAACGAGCTGTCGGGTGGCGAGCTGGACTGGACCGAGGGACTGCTCTACCCGTTGCTGCACCGGCTTGAGCGGCTCGGACATGTGGAGTCCCACTGGCAATCGGTCGCGGGGGAGCGGCGGCGCAAGTACTACCGCATCACCGACAGCGGCCTGGCCGAGCTGGTCGAGCAGCGCCGCCAGTGGGACACGGTCGTGGACGCGCTCAAGGAGATCTGGCTCGGCCCTGGCGACTCCAGGCCGTTGATCGCACTGGGGGGCCACGCATGACCGACGGTCAGGACGAACTGGAGGCCCAGTTCGCTCAGTGGCGGCATTACGTGCAGCGTCGCCGAGAGCTGCGGCAGTCCGACGCCGACGAGCTCGAAGACCATCTCCGGGGCTCCGTCGACGAACTCGTCGCCGTCGGGCTCCACGCCGACGAGGCGTTCCTGGTCGCGGTCAAACGCATGGGCAGCCTGGACGACCTGTCCCGCGAGTTCGCCAGGGAGCATTCGGAACGGCTGTGGAAGCAACTGGTGCTGACCGGCGAGACCGACGGCCCGGCGGCGGACACCCGGTCGCGGCGTGACCTGATCGCGATGGTCCTCTGCGCGGCGGGCGCGGCAGCGTCGATCAAGGTGCCGGAACTGTTCGGCCGGAGCCTCGACGAGGACGGCGCGTTCTACGGGCCCAACCTGAGCCTGTTCGCGCTGCCCTGGCTGGCGGCCTTCCTGGCCTGGCGCCGTCAGGCCACGAAAGCGCTGGTCAGTGTCCTGCTGGTGTTGTTCGCGCTCGGCGCCGTGGCGGCAAACGCCTATCCGCTCACGGACAACTCCCAATCGGTGGTCCTGACCGGCATCCATCTCCCCATCGCCCTGTGGTTCGCGGTCGGTCTGGCCTATGTGGCCGACGATCTGCGCTCGCCACGCCGACGCATGGACTTCATCCGCTTCACCGGCGAATGGTTCGTCTACTACGTCCTCATCGCCCTCGGTGGCGGTGTGCTGATCGCCTTCATGTTCGGGACCTTCGAGGCCATCGGGATCTCCCCGGACGACTTCATGACGCGGTGGCTCGTTCCCTGCGGCGCCGCGGCCGCGGTGGTGGTGGCCGGGTGGCTGGTCGAGGCCAAGCAGAGTGTCGTCGAGAACATCGCCCCGGTGCTCACGCGACTGTTCACGCCGCTGTTCACCGCGGCGCTGCTGGCCTTCCTCGTCGCCCTCGTTGTCACCAGCGCGGGCATCGAGGTCGAGCGGGAAGCGCTGATCCTGTTCGACCTCATGCTGGTCGTGGTGCTGGGGCTGCTGCTCTACTCGATCTCGGCCCGCGATCCGCTGGCCCCGCCCGGCCTGTTCGACAAGCTGCAACTCGCCCTCGTGGTCAGCGCGCTGGTCATCGATGCGTTGGTGCTGCTGGAAATCATCGGGCGCATCACCGAGTACGGCACCACACCCAACAAGGCGGCGGCACTCGGCGAGAACGTCATCCTGCTGGCCAATCTCGCCTGGTCGGCCTGGCTGGTGCTGGGCCTTGTCCGCCGACGCACACCGTTCGCGGCCCTCGAACGCTGGCAGACCGGCTACCTCCCGGTGTACGCCGCCTGGGCCTGGATCGTGGTCCTGGTCTTTCCCCCGCTGTTCGCCTACCGCTGACCCCGAGTGGGCGGCGTCAGCGCTCGACCGCCTGCCCGCGCGATGTGGCACGATCGCACAGGTGACCAGCCGACCCGACGAGGCGCAGCGCCTGAGCGGCCTCGCCCGGTTGCGCCGCGTCCGCGACCGGATCGACCGGGACTACGCGCAGCCACTGGACGTCGAGGCGCTCGCGCGCGGGGCGCACATGTCGGCCGGTCACCTCAGCCGCGAGTTCCGGCTCGCCTATGGCGAGTCGCCCTACGGCTACCTCATGACGCGGCGCATCGAGCGCGCGATGGCACTGCTGCGCCGCGGCGACCTCAGCGTCACCGAGGTCTGTTTCACGGTCGGCTGCTCCTCGCTGGGCACCTTCAGCACTCGCTTCACCGAATTGGTCGGTGTGCCGCCCAGCGTCTATCGGCGCCAGGCGGCGCACGCGACGGCCGGGATGCCGTCGTGCGTGTCGAGACAGGTGACCAGACCGATCAGGAATCGAGAAGCGCGGGTCGCCGAGCGCACCTAGCGTGACCGCCATGGACATCACCATTCACGCGAGCTTCCTCCCGCAGGACGACCCGGACGCCGCCCTGGCCTTCTACCGCGACACCCTCGGCTTCGAGGTCCGCAACGACGTCGGATACAACGGGCTGCGCTGGATCACGGTCGGCCCCGCGGGCCAGCCCGGCACCTCCATCGTCCTGCACCCGCCCGCGGCCGACCCCGGCATCACCGACGACGAGCGCCGCACCATCGTCGAGATGATGGCCAAGGGCACCTACGGCAGCCTCCTGCTGGCCACCAAGGACCTCGACGGCACCTTCGAGCGGCTCCAGGCCCGCGACACCGACGTCGTCCAGGAGCCGACCGAGCAGCCGTACGGCGTTCGCGACTGCGCCGTCCGCGATCCCGCGGGCAACCTGCTCCGCATCCAGGAACTGCGCTGACCCGTCCGCCCCGCGTCAAGATGGAGACCCGATGAGCACGGCCACGAGGACGGACCCGCGGTCGCCCGCGCCGCACGACGCCGACCGCCACGACCTGATCCGCGTGCACGGCGCGCGCGTGAACAACCTCAAGGACGTCAGCATCGAGATCCCGAAGCGCAGGCTGACGGTGTTCACCGGTGTCTCCGGCTCGGGCAAGAGTTCGCTGGTGTTCAGCACGATCGCCGCGGAGTCGCAGCGGATGATCAACGAGACCTACAGCGCCTTCGTGCAGGGCTTCATGCCGACCCTGGCGCGGCCCGACGTCGACGTGCTCGACGGGCTGACGACCGCGATCATCGTCGACCAGCAGCGGATGGGTGCCGACGTCCGGTCCACGGTCGGCACCGCGACCGACGCCAACGCGATGCTGCGCATCCTCTTCAGCAGGCTTGGGCAGCCGCACATCGGCTCGCCCCAGGCATTTTCGTTCAACGTCGCGTCGATCAGCGGCGCGGGCGCGGTCACGCTGGAGCGCGGCGGGAAGACGGTGAAGGAGCGGCGCAGCTTCAGCATCACCGGCGGCATGTGTCCGCGCTGCGAAGGCCGGGGCGCGGTCTCCGACATCGACCTGTCCGCGTTGTACGACGACAGCAAGTCGCTGAACGAGGGCGCGCTCACCATTCCCGGCTACAGCATGGAGGGCTGGTTCGGCCGCATCTTCCGCGGCTGCGGCTTCTTCGACCCGGACAAGCCGATCAGGAAGTACACCAAGCGAGAACTGCACGACCTGCTCCACAAGGAGCCGACCAAGATCAAGGTCGAGGGGATCAACCTGACGTACTCGGGACTGATCCCGCAGATCCAGAAATCGTTCCTCGCCAAGGACGTCGACGCGGTACAGCCACACATCCGGGCCTTCGTGGAGCGGGCCGTCGCCTTCGCCACCTGCCCCGAGTGCGGCGGCACCCGGCTCAGCGAGGCCGCCCGCTCGTCGAAGATCGCGGGGATCAGCATCGCCGACGCCTGCGCGATGCAGATCAGCGACCTGGCCGCCTGGGTGCGCGGCCTCGACGAGCCATCGGTGGCGCCGCTGCTCACGACGCTGCGGCACACCCTCGACTCGTTCGTGGAGATCGGGCTTGGCTACCTCTCGCTCGACCGGCCGTCGGGCACGCTGTCGGGCGGCGAGGCGCAGCGCACCAAGATGATCCGCCACCTCGGCTCGTCGCTCACCGACGTCACCTATGTGTTCGACGAGCCCACCATCGGCCTGCACCCCCACGACATCCAGCGGATGAACACCCTGCTGCGGCAGTTGCGCGACAAGGGCAACACGGTGCTCGTCGTGGAGCACAAGCCGGAGGCGATCGCGATCGCCGACCACGTCGTCGACCTCGGCCCGCTGGCGGGCAGCGGCGGCGGTGAGGTGGTGTTCGAGGGCACCGTCGAAGGACTGCGGGCCAGCGGCACGCTGACCGGGCGACACCTCGACGACCGCGCGTCGGTGAAGGCGTCGGTGCGGACGCCGTCTGGGGCGCTGGAGGTGCGCGGCGCCGACACCCACAACCTCAGGGCCCTCGACGTCGACATCCCGCTCGGCGTGCTGGTCGTGCTGACCGGCGTGGCCGGGTCGGGCAAGAGCTCGCTGATCCGCGGCTCGGTGGCGGGCCGAGACGGGGTGGTGGCGGTCGACCAGGGCGCGATCCGCGGCTCGCGCCGGAGCAACCCGGCCACCTACACCGGACTGCTCGACCCGATTCGCAAGGCGTTCGCCAAGGCCAACGGCGTGAAGCCCGCGCTGTTCAGCGCCAACTCCGAGGGTGCCTGTCCCAACTGCAACGGCGCGGGCGTGATCTACACCGACCTGGCGATGATGGCGGGCGTCGCCGCCCTGTGCGAGGTGTGCGAGGGCAAGCGGTTCGACGCGGCGGTGCTGGAGTACCACCTCGGTGGCAGGGACATCAGCGAGGTGCTAGCGATGTCGGTCGCCGAAGCCGAGGAGTTCTTCGCCGCGGGCGAGGCGGGCACGCCCGCGGCGCACAAGATCCTCGACCGGCTCGCCGACGTCGGGCTCGGCTACCTCACCATCGGCCAGCCGCTCACCACGCTGTCCGGCGGCGAGCGGCAGCGGCTCAAGCTGGCCACCCACATGGGCGAGAAGGGCCCCGGTGGATTCACTTCGGTCCTCGTTCTCGACGAGCCGACCTCCGGCCTGCACCTCGCCGACGTCGAGCATCTGCTCGCCCTGCTCGACCGGCTCGTCGACTCCGGCAAGTCGGTCATCGTCATCGAGCACCACCAGGCGGTCATGGCGCACGCCGACTGGATCATCGACCTCGGCCCCGGCGCGGGCCACGACGGCGGCCGGATCGTCTTCGAGGGCACCCCCGCGGACCTCGTCGCCGCCCGCTCCACCCTCACCGGCGAGCACCTCGCCGCCTACGTCGGCACCTGACCCAGGCCTGCCCGACACCGGCCGATCGGAGGCCTGCCCTCGGCGCGTTCCCGGAAACGTCTACAGCGCGATCATCTGCTGCACTGCCCGTGAGCCGAGGTCTGCCACCGGTCCATCGCTTGCGAGCTCGCCTTGCCGAAGCGCGAGGTACCGGGTGGCCAGCTTCTGGATCATCCCGATGTGCTGCTCGACAAGGAGCAGGGCTGTCCCCCGGGAGCGGATCTCCTTGAGTGCTTCGACGATGCTGTCGATGATCACCGGAGCCAGCCCTTCGGTCGGCTCGTCGAGCATGAGCAGCGCAGGTTCGGCCAGCAGCGCCCGCGCGATGGCCAGCATCTGCTGCTCGCCGCCGCTGAGCGAGTTGCCGCTGCGCTTCTTGCCACGTGCCAGGTTGGGAAACAGGTCGTAGACCGCGCCGAGCGTCCAACTGCCGGACCGGCCAGACGCCCGCCCCAGCAGGATGTTCTCCTCGACCGTCAGGTTGCTGAAGATGCGCTTGCCCTGAGGCACCAACGACACGCCGCGGGTGGCCGGGACGTGGGCACCAGTCTTCAGCGGTTCACCGGCCACGAGAATGTCGCCACGGACCGCGGGCACGCCGTAGACCGAGAGCAGGGTCGTCGTCTTGCCCGCACCGTTGCGACCGACCAGGCCGACTGTCTCCCCCTCGTCGATCGAGAAGGAGACGTTCTGCAGGATGACGGCGCCGCCGTAGGAGGCGCTCACCGACCGGAATTCCAGAATCGTGCTCATGCGGCGCTCCCCAGGTAGGCGCGGATGACGTTCTCGTCGGCGCGCACCTCGTCCGGCGTCCCGGACACCAGCACCTTGCCGAGGTCGAGCACCGTGATCACGTCGCAGGTCTGGAAGACGCCTTCGACGTGATGCTCGACCAGCAGCGCGGCCACGTTCCGCTCGCGGCACAGGATCCTGATGTGTTCGAGCATGCGCCCCGACTCGTCGGCGACCAAGCCCGCGCAGGGCTCGTCGAGCAGCACCACGCGCGGCTGGCCGAGCAGCGCGATGGCAAGATCGACCGAGCGCTGCGTGCCGTAGGCGATCTCCGCGCAGACTCGATCGATGACAGCTCCGAGGCCGAGTGTGTCGACGACGTGATCGAGTCGCTCGCGGCCGTTTTTGTGCGCCACCATCGAGAGTTGCTGGCGCACCGTCATCGACGGGAACACGGACGTGCGCTGAAAGGACCGCGACACCCCGTGCTGTCGCCGCCACTGAGCGGAGCGGCGGGTGATGTCGTGGCCATCCAGATGCACCGTGCCGGACGACGGGTTCTTACGGCCTGACAGAGCGTCGATGAACGTCGACTTGCCCGCGCCATTAGGCCCGATCACGCCGTGCACCACGCCAGGTTCGAGCGCGATGTGCACACCGCCGAGCGCGATGAGTGCTCCGTACCGGACTGTCAGGCCACGGGCTTCGAACACGCTCATGATCGGCTCTCTTTCCGCGCCGCGGCATTCACCCGCAGGCGCCGCCACACCTTCTGCAGGGTGCCGGTGATTCCACCGCGGAGCGACACCAGCACGATGATCAGCGCGATGCCGGTGAACAGGTGCAGGTTGCCGCCGAAGTTGAAGTTGGCCTGCGCGTAGACGAACACGCCCGTACCGAGGATCGGGCCGACGATGGTGCCCAAACCACCCACCATCGCGGCGATCAGCGAGTCCGCTCCCTGGCCGAAGCCCAGTACGTCGGGCGACAGGTACCCGGCGTTGAGCGCGAACAGCGCCCCGCCGACCGCGGCGACCGCTCCCGAGGCGACGAAGGCACCCAGCCGCGGCATGAAGGTGTTGTACCCGGAGAAGCGCATGCGCTCCTCGTTCTCCCGGATGCCCTCCAGAACGACGCCGAACCGGGTACCGCCGACGAGCCACAGGACGATCGCGCTGACCACGAGTGCGGTCCAGGCGATGGGCCAGAACAGGCCGGGGTTCATGACATCCGCGCCGGACAACCCCAGGAACGTCGCGTCGGGACCCATTGTGATCAACAGGCCGTCGTGGGCGCCCGTGATCGGCCGCGCGGAGGTCTGAGTGCTGAGCTGGAACAGCGCCTGCGACAGTGCGAGCGTCAGCATCAGAAAGCCCATGCCCGACGCCCGGACGACCAGAACACCCATGAGCAGCGCGATCGCCGTCCCAGCCGCGACCCCGAAGAGCACTGCGGGCACCGGTGCCCAACCCCACCGTGTGATGGCGATGCCCACGGCGTACGCCGCGCCACCGAAGAAGGCCGTGTGCCCGAGGCTGATCAGTCCCAGGTGGCGGGCGAGAAACCCGATACCGAGCGCGAGCAGGCTGAGAATAGTCGCGTCGACGGCGAGGCTCATGCCATGGCTGTCGGTGATGAGGTAAGGCACGGCCAGGCCCGTCAGCAAGACAGCCAACCCTGCTCCGATGCCTCGGAGGGCCGCCCACCTCCGCCGCCTGTCGAGCGTCGGCTCGAACGACGCGAACGCCACGTCGGGCACCGCACTGGTGGCTGTCATGACGATCTCTTTCCAGCGAGGCCCTGCGGCCGCCACAGCAGAACGACGACCAGCGCGAGGTAGGGGACGACAACCGAGAAGGCAGGCGACCACTCGACGCTCACCGTCTGGATCACTCCGAGGCCCATGCCTGCCGCCATCGCGCCACCGACACTGCCGATGCCGCCGACCACGACGACGATCAGCACGGTGATCAGGAAGGTAGAACCCATGCCCGGGTCGAGGGAGACGTAGGGCGCGGCCAGCGTGCCTGCCAACCCGGCGAGCGCGGTTCCCAGGCAGACGACCACCATGCTGACCTTGTTGACGTTGACGCCCATGATCGCCGCGGTCTCGATGTCCTGGCTGGCAGCTCGGATGTGCAGGCCGACCCGGCTGCGGCGCAGCCAGATCACCAGCGCCGCGGCCATCGCGAGTGCGACCCCGATGATCGCCAGCCGGAACGTGGGGTAGGCGACCCCGACCACCGTCGTCGTGCCTGCCAACGCGGAAGGCAGCTCCACCGACAGGGTCCGCTCACCCCAGATCAGCACCACGACCCGCTCAAGGATCAAGGCGACACCGAAGGTGATCAACGCCATCTCGATGTGCGAGCGGTGTTCGAGCGGCCGGAAGATCGCCAGCTCCAGCACCGCGCCAACAATGGCGAGGAGCAGGGGGGCAACGATGACCGCGACCCAGAAGGACAACCGGTCCGTCAGCGTGTAGGCGAGGTACGCGCCGGACATGTAGAGCGCGCCGTGGGCGAAGTTGGTCACGCCGCGCAGTCCGTAGATCATGGCCAGCCCCGAGCTGAGCACCATCAACAGAGATCCGAGCGCGACCCCGTTGAGCACTTGGGCTGCGTTCACGGCAGCCTCCCTCCTGTGGGCGACGCCCGGAGTCCGTGTCGGATCCCGGGCGTCACCACACTGTTCGGGCTCAGAGCTTGCAGTCCTTGCTGGGCTCAGGAGCGGTCCGATCGGCGGTCGCGCTGGCGAGGATCTCGAACTTCAGATCCTTGCCGTTCTTGACGACCCGGCCGAGGTAGGAGTCACGCAGTAGCTGATGGTCGGCACCTCGCAGGGTGACGCGGCCGACGATGCTGTCGAATGTCAAGTCGTTGAGGGCCTTGGCGACAGCGGCAGGCTCGATACTGCGGGCGGCCCTGATGCCCGCGAAGAGCGTCTGCGCCGCCAGGTAGCTGTCCGCGGGAACGAAATACGGTGCGGTGCCGAACTTGGCCGTGTACGCCTTGGTGAACTTCTGGTTGAGCTCGTTGTCGGCGTCCACTTTGTAACCGACGTTGTTGTAGTAGCCGACTACGGCGTCGCCGAGCGCGGGGAACAGCGCCTCGTTGATCATGGCCAGGCCCAGCACGGTCTTGAGCTGGTCCGGCAGCTTGAACTGCGTCGCCTGCTTGACGAAGGCAACCCCGTCGGCGCCGAACTCGACCGCGAACAGCGCGTCCGCACCACTGCTCTTGATCTTGGTGATGTAGGGCCCGAAGTCGGTGGTGTTCAACGGCGCGAACTGGGTGAGCACGATCTCCTTGCCTGCCTGCTTGGCGGCGGCCGCGAACTTTTCCGCCGCACTGTGGCCGGTGGCGAAGTCGACGGCTTGGATGGCCCATTTGTCGCCGGGCATCTTGTCGATCGACTCGGCCAGCGCGTTGATGTCCATGCTCGTCGTGGGAACGAGGTGGAACGAATTTGCCGCGCACTGCTTGCCGGTGAGGGCGTCATCCTTGGCGAGTGAAATCAGTGACAGCGCGTCGAGGCCTGCCAACTGTGCGTTCAGCGCGGCGTTCTCCGGCGAGGTGACGACCGCGCTGATGAACTTCGCCCCGTCCTTCGTGACAGCCTCGCGCGCCACGCGCAGCGTCGTCGCAGGCTGACCGTCGGTCTCCTTCTCGATCAGCTCGATCTTGTGGCCGTCGATACCGCCCTGTGCGTTCGCTTCCTCGACAGCGAGCTGCCATCCCTTCACCGCGTCGCCACCTACCTGCGCGAGCGCTCCGCTCTTAGGCGGGATGAGAGCGATCTTGATCGTCGCACCGTCACCGCCTCCACCCCCCGAACCAGTGCTCGGCGACCCGCACGCGGCGAGCGCGGCTCCCACGACGACCGCCATCAGCGCAGGCGTGACCTTCCGCCTCATGTCGACTCCTTCTCCTGGATGGGTTCAATCGTTCGTGGGAACTAGAGTCAGCCGATGAACGGTGGCACGTAGACACAGGGCACCCGGCGGGGATGAGCAGGGTCGAGCGCGTTGAGCATGTGGGCCGCAGTGACCGGGTCGGACAGGATGGCGAAGTGTTCCGCGTGGTCGATCGGACAGGCGTCCTGCAGGGTGATGTTGCGCATGCCCGGGTAGATGCCGCTGGTGTAGGGAACGGCGAGTTCGTCGTAGCGGGTGACGATGTTGGTGTACTCGACACCGGGGACGACCGGGTCGCCGAAAGCCGCGAAGTAGTCCGAGCCTGTCAGCAGTTGTCGGCACGCGGCGCACGCCGGGTCCAGGATGCCGTTCACGACCGGCGCGAAGCCGAACAGGGACGTGAGGCGTACGACCGTCGCGAGGCCCGCGGCGTTGGTGCCGCGCCAGAACGGTGCCAGGGCGACATACTTGTCGACCTTCGCCGCGCCGCCGAGGAACTTGACGTAGTAGTTCGGCATCTGGGTGCCCTCGGAGTGACCGACGATGTCCACCTCGTCGGCCCCGGTGGCGGTCAGCACCCGGTCGACGAACTCGGAGAGCTGCGCGGCACTGGCTTCGATCGGGGACCGGCCGCCGACCTGATCCAGCGGGAACGGCGTTCCCGGGGGCACTCCGTAGTTGAGCGCGAAGACGCAGTACCCCTCGTTGGCCAGTAGCGGCGCGTACGTCTGCCATGTGTCGTTGATGACCGACGCGAACCCGTGGACCAGCACCACCGGATTGGGGTGTGCCGAGCCGGGCAGGCAGCTCCAGTTGTTGGACCCGGGCGGAGTGGAGTACGGGAACAGCGCGCCGAGGACGTTCGCCAAGAACGTGTACGGCACCGGGTAACGGGGAGCCGCCGTCGCCGGGGCCGCGCCGAACGCCAGCAGGACAGCGGTGATCACCGCGACCGCGCCGAAACTGGTCACGCGACGCGGTCGAGCCTGCCGAGGACCTCGGCGGGCGGCGGCGGGGAGATCGCGTGGTAAGTCCATCCTCACAACTCGCCGCGTGCAAGCTCGCGCAGCCGGAACTTCTGGATCTTGCCGGTCGCCGTTATCGGCAGCTCGTCGACCAGTACGAGCCGTTCGGGCAGCTTCTGTGCCGAGATCTGCCGCTCGGTGCGGAGGAAGTCGGCGAGCTCGTCCAGGGTGGGCGCCGCACCGGAGCGGGGCACGACCACCGCGCACGCCTTCTCGCCCAGCCGCTCGTCCGGGTAGGCGACGACAGCCACCTGAGCGACGTCGGGGTGCGCGACAAGATGCCCTTCGACCTCGGCGGCGCTGATGTTCGTCCCGCCGCGAATGATGATGTCCTTGAGCCGACCGGACACCCGCAGGTAACCGTCGGCGTCGAGCTTGCCGAGGTCGCCGGTGTGGTGCCAGCCCTCGGCGTCGATCGCGGCGCTGGTGCGCTCCGGGTTGCGCCAGTAGCCGAGGATCGCGCCGGGGCCCCAGTAGCAGATCTCACCTTCCTCGCCGGTCGGGACGTCCTCGCCGTCCGGGCCGACCAGCTTAATGCGGATTCCGTCGAGCGCGGGGGTGCCGTCGGACCCGGACCGGCGCTCGATCGGATCGTTGTCGTGGCAGCAGGTCGCGGCCATGAGCTCCGAGCACCCGTAGAGCGGGACGAGCAGGCCGCCCGAGAACGTGTCCGAGAACTCCCGGGCCAGCGCCTCGGGAATCGGGGCGCCCGCACAGAGCCAGAACCGCATCGACGTGAGGTCGCGGTTCGCGCCGGGTGCGGCGTCGAGCGCCATCCGGACGAACGGCGTGGCCGTCGCGGTCGTCGTGCACCGGTACTCCTCGATCCGGCGCAGGCCCTCGTTCGGTTCCCAGGTGTCGAGCAGGTGGGTCTGGGCGCCGACGGTGAGCGGGACGAGGAAACCGACCAGGAACCCGGTGGCGTGGGCGACCGGGGACGGCATGAACATCACGTCGTCGGGGGTCATCCGAAAGACGTCGGTGGCGAGGCCGCGGCCGCTGAAGTCGACCGTGTTCCAGGTGTGCACACAGCCCTTCGCGGTGGACTCGGTGCCGGAGGTGTAGACGATGACGTGCGGTGCGTCCGGGTCGGGGTGCGCACCCAGCTCCCCGTCCGCCGGGGTGGCCGCGCACGCCTCGTCGAAGGCGACCTCGCCGTCTTCGGCGGTCGTGCGGGCGAGCACGAGCGTGGACAGGGCCGGGCATTCCGCCCGCAGCGCACGGAACATCGCCGCGTGGTCGAAGCCGCGGAACTCCCCGGTGGTGACCGCGGCGACGGCGCCGGAGTCGCGCAGTACGTGGGCCACCTCGGCCAGCCGGTACACCGTCATGATCGGCACCATGACCGCGCCGATCCTGGCCAGGGCGAGGTAGGCGACGGCGAACTCCGCCCAGTTCGGCAGTTGGACGACCACCCGGTCGCCGGGCTTGACCCCGCGACGCAGCAGCGTGGCGCCGAGACCGTAGGCGCGTTCGCGGAGGGTCGCGTAGTCCAGCTCGACCGTGCCGTCGGAGACGAACCGGCGGGTCGGCGTCGCATCGGCCCACCGGTCGAGCAACGCGGCGGCCGATCCGTCCTGCCACCACCCCCGTTCCCGGAACCGGGTGATCGACTCTTCGTCGTAGCGGTCGCTCACGGTGCGGGTCGGGAACGTCGTCTCCGCAGTGACCATCGAAATCTCCGCTTCGTTGCGAGTCAAGAGTGGAGCCCGATGATAGCTACATAACATTGACCAACTCAATGGTCTGTCCAAAACGGTACGGTGAGTGTCCGGCCGTACGCGGGCCGGATTCCGAACGGCTCGGCACAGAACTGGAGGTCGGTCATGTCGACGGTGCGCTACGAGAGCCCGGAGCCGGGGATCGTCTTCGTCACGCTCGACGCGCCCGAAACACGCAACGCGCTCGGCGACAAACTGCTCGATGAGCTGCTCGCGGCGCTGGAGCGCGCGGCGGGTGACGACTCGGTACGGGTCGTAGTCCTCGCGTCCTCACACGAGCGCGTGTTCTCGGCGGGCGGCGACCTGAAGGCATTCGCCCAGGATGTGCCACCCGTGCGCCGGTACGCCGGGCTCGACCGGTTCCCGCGGCTCTACACGCTCATCGGCGCGCTGGGCAAGCCGGTGATCTGCGCGGCGGGCGGCGATGTGCTGGCGGGCGCCTTCGGGCTCGCCCTCGCCTGCGACTTGGTCGTCGCCAGGCGCGGGGTGCGGTTCGGCTGCCCGGAGATCAACGTGGGGGTCTTTCCGTTCATGATCTCCGCGCTCATCTACCGCAACGTCGATCGGATGAAGGCGAACGAGCTGATGCTGCTCGGTGATCTCATCGACGCCGACGAGGCCGCGCGGCTCGGTGTGGTGAACAAGGTCGTCGACGCGGCGGAGTTCGACGCGACCGTCCTGTCGTGGGCGCGGCGGCTGGCCGCGAAGTCCCCGCTGTTGCTGCGACTGGGAAAGGACGCGCTCAACGCGACGCGGGACATGTCGCTGCCCGAAGCCCTCGACGCGCTGCGTGCCCGCTTGGCGCTCGCGCTGACCACCGAGGACATAGTCGAGGGCGTGACGGCGTTCCGCGAGAAGCGCGAACCGAACTGGACGCTGCGCTGACCGTCCCGGCCGGACCGCCAGGATCGCCCGCGCGACCGAGCCCGTTGGATTTTGGTCTGACCTATAGCATAATAAGATGCACGGACGACGAAGGGACAGCGATGGATCTCGCCGACTCGGTGGAGGAATCCGCGTTCCGGGCGCGGGTGCGGGGCTGGCTGTCCGAGGTGCTGCCCACTCTTCCGTGGCCCGAACCGGTCGAGCTGGCCGAGAAGCTGCCGTTCTGGCGGCAGTGGCAGCGGCTGCTGGTCGACGGGGGCTACGCGGGCCTGTCCTGGCCGCGTGAGTACGGCGGGCAGGGCGTGGACGCCAAGATCCGGTCGATCTTCACCGACGAGGCGGACCGGGCGAACGCGCCCGAGCGGCTGAACACGATCGGGGAGGACTTCGCGGGACCCACGATCGTCATGTTCGGCACCGACGAGCAGAAGCAGCGCTTCCTCCGGCCGATCCTGACCGGCGACGAGCTGTGGTGCCAACTGTTCTCCGAACCGGAGGCCGGGTCGGACCTGGCGTCACTGCGGACGAAGGCCACCCGGGTCGAGGGTGGGTGGCGTGTCGACGGGCAGAAGATCTGGACGAGCCGGGCGCACCTCGCGGCCAACGCGATCCTGCTCGCCCGTACCGGGGGTGGCCCGCGGCACAAGGGAATCACCTACTTCCTGTTGCCCATGGACAGTCCAGGGGTCACGGTCCGGCCGCTGGTGCACATGCTCGGCGAGGCCGAGTTCAACGAGGTGTTCCTCGACGACGTGTTCATCCCGGACGACCTCGTCGTGGGCGAGGTCGACGGGGGCTGGCAGGTCGCCATGGCCACGTTGTCGTTCGAACGGGTCGCGATCGCGACCGGTCGGGTCAACACGAAGCGGGCCGTCGAGGACATCGTCGCCGACGTGCGGCGGATGACCGGTGCGGACGGGAACCCGCTCGGCGCGGACCCGCTGGTCCGGCAGCAGGTCGCCGACCTCTACGGGCGGGCCCTGATCCACCACGCGATCGGGCAGCGGGTGCTGACCATCGCAGCCGACGGGGGCGCGCCCGGGCCGGTGACCTCGATCGGCAAGCTCTACTTCTGTCCGCTGGTGGAGGACATGGCCGACTTCCGGCAGTCGCTGTCGCCGTTGGGCGGCCAACTCGCGCCGGAGGAGCAGGCGGAGGCCGACGCCCGCTGGCAGCGACTGGCCTACCAGGCGCGCGGGACGGCGATCGCGGGCGGCTCCACCTTCATCCAGCGCAACATCGTGGCCGAGCGGATGCTCGGCATGCCGAGGAGTGGCTGAGCATGACCGGGTACGTGTGGACCCCGAGCCAGGACTACGTCGAGCGCGCGAACGTCACCAGGCTGGCCCGCAGGCACGGCTGCGCGGGCATAGACGAGCTGCGTGCCCGGTCGGTGGGGGACGTCGGCTGGTACTGGAACGCGGTCGTCGAGGATCTCGGGCTGCCGTTCGCCACCCCGTACCGGCAGGTCCTGGACCTGTCGCGGGGCGTCGAGGACCCGGACTGGTTCGTCGGCGGCGAGCTGAACATCGCCGACGCCTGCCTCGGCCGGTGGGCCGCCGACCCCGAAGGGCGGGACCGGCCCGCGGTGGTGCACGAGTCCGAGGACGGCACGGTCACCACCCTGACCTTTGCCGAGTTGGCCGACCGCGTCAGCCGGGTGAGCAGCGGGCTGCGCAACCTCGGCATCCGCAGGGGCGACGCGGTCGCCCTTTACCTGCCCATGGCGCCCGAGGCGGTCATCGCCTGCTACGCGCTCGCCCGGCTCGGCGCGGTGCTCGTCCCGCTGTTCTCCGGCTTCGCGCCGGGCGCGATCGCCTCCCGACTCGCCGACGCCGACGCGACGGCCGTGATCGTCGCGGCGGCGACCGTCCGGCGTGGACGCACGGTGGCGATGACGGCCTCCGTGCGCGAGGCGGTCCTGAGCTGTCCGACCGTCCAGCACGTGGTCGTCGTCGGCGAAGCGGGGGAAGGAGAGGCGGGGGACGGAGAGGTGGCGTGGGCCGACCTGCTCGCCGCCGATCCCGACACCATGCCCGCCGAGCAGATGGCGTCCACCGACACGCTGCTGCTCGCGTACACCTCCGGCACGACCGGGCGGCCGAAGGGCGCGGTGCACACCCACGCCGGGTTCCTGGTGAAGACGGCCAGCGAGGTCGCCTACTCGTTCGATCTGGGGCCGGGCGGCCGGTTCTGCTGGATCACCGACATGGGGTGGATCATGGGCCCGTTGTCGATCTTCGGCACGCACGCCAACGGCGCGACGCTGGTCCTCTACGAGGGTTCGCCCGACGTGCCCGACCTCGATCGCCTGTGGCGGCTTGTGGAGCGGCACCGGGTCACGATGCTGGGTGTCTCGCCGACCCTGATCCGCACGATCCGGTCGAGCGATCGGTCAGACGACGACTTCGACCTGTCCTCGGTGCACGTGCTCGGCTCGACGGGCGAGCCGTGGGACGCGGACTCCTATGACTGGCTGGCGATAGACGTCTTCGGTGGCCGCGTCCCGGTCATCAACTTCTCCGGCGGCACCGAGGTGGGCGGCTCGTTCCTCGCGCCGTATCCGGTCGAGCCGATCGGGAGCTGCTCGCTCGGCGGTCCCTCGCTCGGGATGGACGTCGACGTGGTCGACGCGAGCGGCCAATCCGTGCGCGGGCAGGTGGGGGAGTTGGTCTGCCGCCAGCCGTGGCCCGCGATGACGCGCGGCATCTGGCGCGATCGGGAGCGCTACCTCGAAGCCTATTGGTCGACCTTTCCCGGGGTGTGGCACCACGGTGACCACGCCCTGGTCGAGGACGGGCAGTGGTTCCTGCTCGGCCGCTCCGACGACGTGATGAACGTGGCCGGGAAGCGGCTCGCGCCCGCCGAGGTCGAGGCGGTGCTGATCGGGCACCCGTCGGTGGCCGAGGCGGCCGCGGTCGGTGTGCCGGACGCGACGAAGGGCGAGGCGGTCTGGGTGTTCTGGGTGCCGCGCCTCGGTGTGGGGGACGCGGACATCTCCGCGAACCTGCGGGACATGGTCGCGGCCGCGCTCGGAAAGCCGTTCGCCCCCAAGGCCGTTCACCGTGTCGCGCAACTGCCGAAGACCCGGTCGGCGAAGATCATGCGCCGGGCGGTGCGGGCCGCCGCGCTCGGGCAGGATCCCGGTGACCTCTCCGGCGCGGAGAACCCCGAGGCCGTCGAAGCCATCCGTGCCGCGATCGGCGGCGGGTGATCATGGCCGTGCGGTCGAACCGCGTCGCCTGGTCACCCCTCGTCGGAGAGGATGATGGCGGTCCGGTCGTCCGCCTCCAGCGCGGCGGCCGCGTAGGCGTGCACGTGCCGGGTCATCCTGCGGGCCGCCGCGTCCGCGTCCTGCTCCCTGATGGCCCTGGTGACCGAGCGGTGCGCCCGAGCCGCGATCGCGCGGACCTCGTCGTTGACGAAGCCCTCGTTGCGCGTGGTCGTGTAGATCGCGCGGGACAGGGCCATCATGATCCCGGTCAGGATCTCGTTGTGGCTCGCCGTCGCCACACCGACGTGCCAGTCCACGTTCGCCTGCAGAAACGCGTCGAGGCTCCCGTTCGACCCGATCGCCTCGTTCGCCGCATCAAGCCGACGAAGGTCGCCGGGCGTCCGGTTGAACGCGGCGAGGCGGGCGCAGGTCGGCTCGATCGCCTCCCTGGTCTCATGGACCGACGCGAGCCTGATCTGCCGTCCGCGGATCAGCAGGTCGAGCGAGTTCGCGACGGAGTCCTCGCCCGGTCGGTGCACGAACGCGCCGCCCGCCCGGCCCGCCTTGATTCGGATCAGGCCCTGCACTTCGAGAATGCGCAGCGCCTCGCGAACGGTCGTCCGGCCCATCCCGGTCTGCTTGACCAGCTCACGTTCCGGCGGCAGCGGGGTCCCCTCGACGTACTCGCCGGAGAGGATGCGTTCGCGCAGTTCGTTCGCCAGCACGTCCGAGGCTTTCGGAACCTCCAGGGGAGACAACCGGATCGACGAGTGCGGGCTCTCTGTCGTCATGTCAACTCCACTGTCTTGGTCCTAAGGTCAGACCTAAAGTAGCATTGCCAACGCGAATCAGGTGCCGACGCGCACTGAGATTCGGGCTAGGAGCAGCACATGCGATGGGAACTGTCGGAGGAACAGACCGACTTCCGGTCGACCCTGCGCGACTGGCTTCGGGACCGCTGCCCGTCCCCGGTCCTGCGCGAGTGGCTCGACTCCGGCGAGTACGGTGCCTTCGAGCGGCAATTCGCGGCCGCGGGCTGGTTCTCGGTCGGTTCTTCCGAGGAGATCGGCGGCGAGGGTGGCGGCCTCGTCGAGTTGGCCCTGACCGCGGAGGAAGTCGGCAGGCGCGTGGCCCCGGCGTCGGCGTGGTTCGGGTCGATGCTCGCCGTTCCCGCGTTGTCGACCACCCCCGACGCGGCGAAGGAGTTGCTCGCCGACGGGGTGACGACCGTGCTCGCGGTCCCGGCGCAGTCGGTTCCGGGCGGTCGTCCCACGGTCTCCGACGACGGCGACGGGCTCGTCGGTTCGGTCGCGGGTGTCCTGGGAGCCGACCGGGCCCGGCGCATGGTCGTCCCCGTCCGCCACCGGCACGGCCTCGCACTGGTGCTGGTCGACGCCGACTCACCCGGGGTGCAGGTGCGCGGCCGAGTGCTCACCGACCGGACGCGGACCGTGGCGGACGTGGTGTTCACCGGCGCGACGGGGGTCTCCCTTGCCACGGACCCGGAAGCCGTGCTGCGGGACACGGCCTTGCGGGCCGCGGTTCTCACGGCCGCGGACTCGCTCGGCCTCGCCGCGCAGATGCTCGACATGACGGTGGAGTACAGCGGACAGCGCAAGCAGTTCGGCGTGCCGATCGGGTCGTTCCAGGCGGTGAAGCACGCCGCGGCCGAGATGTTGGTCCAGGTCGAGTCCGCCCGCTCGATCGTCTACCTCGCGGCGGCCTCGGTCGAAGTGGGACACCCCGACGCCCCGCTGCACGCGGCGGCAGCCAAGGCGCAGGTCACGGCGGATGTCGCCGCCGCGGCGGACACCTCGCTCACCCTGCACGGCGCGATCGGCTACACCTGGGAGCACGACCTCCAGCTCTACTACAAGCGGGCCAAGCTCAACCAGCAGTTGTTCGGTACGCCGACGGTGTGGAACGAGCGCATCGCCGAGGCCCTGGGCCTCTGCGCCGGAGAGGAACCTCACTCCAGCTTTGGTCAGTCCTTTGATAAGGTAAGTCCTTAATCGGACAACGGTGGTTCGGACGGTGGAGGTTCGGTGGACTTCGAGCTGACAGAGGACCAGGCGACGATCCGCAAGGCGGTCGCGGAGCTGGCGGGCAAGTTCGACGACCACTACTGGATGACCAAGGACCTGGCGCACGAGTTCCCGACCGAGTTCTACGAGACGTTCGCGAGCGGCGGCTGGCTCGGGATCACGACGCCGGAGGAGTACGGCGGGCACGGGTTCGGGATCACGGAGGCGTCGATCCTGATCGAGGAGGTCGCGAGGTCCGGCGGCGGGATGAACGCCGCCAGCGCCATCCACCTGTCGATCTTCGGGATGCATCCGGTGATCGTGCACGGGTCCGAGGAGCTCAAACGCCGCACGTTGCCCCGCATCGTCAGCGGTGACCTGCACGTCTGTTTCGGCGTGACCGAGCCCGGCGCGGGCCTGGACACGACGAGGATCACGACCTTCGCCCGGCGCGACGGTGACCACTACGTCGTCAACGGCCGGAAGGTGTGGATCTCCAAGGCGCTGGAGTCGGAGAAGATCCTGCTGCTGACCAGGACGACGAAGCTTGAGGACGTCGCGAAGAAGACCGACGGTATGACGCTGTTCCTCACCGACCTCGATCGCAGCAAGATCGACATCCGGCCGATCCCCAAGATGGGCCGCAACGCCGTCTCCTCCAACGAGTTGTTCATCGACGACCTGCACGTCCCGGTCGAGGACCGGATCGGCGAGGAGGGACAGGGCTTCCGCTACATCCTCGACGGGCTCAACCCCGAACGGATGCTCGTCGCGGCCGAGGCCCTCGGCCTGGGCAGGGTCGCACTCGACCGGGCGGTGAAGTACGGCAACCAGCGCGAGGTGTTCGGCCGCCCGATCGGGATGAACCAGGGCCTGCAGTTCCCGCTCGCCGACTCGCTCGCCCGGCTCGACGCCGCGGAACTGGTGCTGCGCAAGGCAACCTGGCGCTACGACCGGGGCGAGCCATGCGCCCGCGAGGCGAACACCGCGAAGTACCTCTGCGCCGACGCGGGGTTCGAGGCCGCCGACCGCGCCCTGCAGACCCATGGCGGCATGGGCTACTCCGAGGAGTACAACGTCGCCCGCTACTTCCGCGAGGCGCGGCTGCTCAGGATCGCGCCGGTGAGCCAGGAGATGGTCCTGAACTACCTGGGGTCCCACGTGCTCGGATTGCCGAGGAGCTACTGATGCCGGGCTTGGACGTGTTCTCTCTGGCGGGCCGCTGCGCCCTGATCACCGGCGCGGGCAGCGGCATCGGGGCCGCGGTGGCCGAGGCGTACGCGCGTGCGGGCGCCGCGGTGCTCGTGACCGACGTGGACGAGTCCGCCGCGGCGGCCGTCGCGAAACAGATCACGGCGGCCGGTGGCACGGCCGAGCACCACGTCCTCGATGTCCGGGACCGGTCGGCCGCCGACGCCGCGGCCGCCCACGCCGCGGAATTGGCGGGCGGGACAGTGCACGTGCTGGTCAACAACGCGGGCGCGATCGCGCCCGCGATGTTCGCCGACCTCGAAGAGGACGCGTTCCGCCGGGTGGTCGACATCCACCTCGTGGGCTCCTACACGTGCGCGAAGGCCGTGCTGCCGTACCTGCCCGAGGACGGCACCGGCCGGATCATCAACGTCACCTCCGCCGCGGGGCTCACCGGCACCATCGGCCAGGCCAACTACGGCGCGGCGAAAGCCGGTGTCGTCGGGCTGACCAAATCGCTCGCCCGCGAGCTGGCCCGGCGCAACGTCACGGTCAACGCGCTCGCGCCACTGGCCGCGACGCCGATGACGCAGACCATCCGGGACAACCAGAAACTGGCAGCCAAGACGCTGGCCCGCATCCCGCTCGGCCGCTGGGCCGAACCCGAGGAGATCGCCGCGAGCTTCGTGTTCTTCGCCTCGGACGCGGCGTCCTACATCACCGGCCAGGTGCTCCCGGTCGACGGCGGGACGGTCATCTGATGCCGCGCACCACGACGAGTCCCTTCGCCGCGGCGGGCCGCGAGGTCCTCATCGCCGAGGCCGCGCGGACGCCGTTCGGCCGGTCGCACCCCGAGCGCGGCTGGTTCCGCGACACCCACCCGAACACGGTGCTGGGTACCGTCTACCGCGAGCTGCTCACGCGTTCGGGTCTCGCGCCCGAAGCGGTCGAGGATCTCGTGATCGGCTGTACCGCGCCGTTCGGTGAGCAGTCCCGCAACATCGCCCGCAACGCCTGGCTGCACGAGGGCTACCCGCCCGAGGTGCCCGGTGTGGTGCTGGACCGGCGGTGCGGTTCCGCGCAGACGGCCGTCGAGATGGCCGCCGCCCTGATCGGCTCCGGTGTGCACGACGTCGTGCTGGCCGGGGGCGTGGAGCACATGGGCCGGGTGCCCATCGACTCCCCGGCGAAGATCTCCGAACTCTACGGCGAACCGTGGACCCCGCCGATGTGGGAGCAGTACGACTTCGTGCACCAGGGCGAGAGCGCCGAGCTGATCGCGGAGCGCTGGGACATCGACCGGGTGGAGCTGGACGAATTCGCGGTGCGCTCGCACCGGCTCGCCGCGGACGCCATCGCGGCGGGCCGGTTCGCCGCGGAGATCATCCCGTGGGAGCTCGACGGTGAGCGCCGGACGAGCGATCAGAGCGTCCGCCCGGGCACCGACGCGGCGACCCTCGCGGGGCTGCGCACCCCGTTCCGCGCGGAGAACGGCCGCATCACCGCCGGGACGTCCTCGCCGATCTCCGACGGTGCGGCGGGCCTGTTGCTCGCCTCGCGGCCCGCCGTCGAGGAGTACGGCCTGCGCGCGCGGGCGCGCATTCTCGACCAGACCACGGTCGGTGTTGACCCGGTGATCATGCTGACCGGCCCGATCCCCGCGACGCGCGCGTTGTTGGCGCGCAACAGCCTCGCGGTGTCCGACATCGACCTGTTCGAGGTCAACGAGGCGTTCAGCTCGGTCGTGCTGGCGTGGCAACGGGACCTGAAGCCGGACACGGACCGGGTCAACGTCAACGGCGGCGCGATCGCCCTTGGCCACCCGGTCGGGGCCAGCGGGGCGCGCCTGCTGGCGACCGTGGTGGCCGAGCTGGAACGCCGCGACGCGGAGCTGGGCCTGGTCACGATGTGCTGCGGCGGCGGGCTCGGCACGGCGACCCTGGTGCAGCGGGTCGGCTGATGATCGACCTGAGCGGGCACGTCCGGCCGGGCGACGGGATCTGGTGGGGCCAGGCCGCGGCGGAGGCGACACCGCTGGTCGACGCGCTGCTCGACCAGGTCGCGGGCATCGGTCCCTGCCGGGCGTTCTGCGGCCTGACCTGGAACCGCAGGCTCGCCCGCGAGCTGCCCGCCGAACTGTCCATTGTGTCCTACGGCGCGATGGGGGAGCTGCGGGCATTGAGCCGCGCGGGCCTGCTCGACATCGTGCCCGGGCACTACTCGACGCTGCCGCGGCTGTTCGCCGAGGGTGTGCTGCCCCGCGATGTCGGCCTCGTCCAGGTGTCCCCGCCCGGGCCGGACGGGATGTGCACACTCGGGATCGGCGCCGACTACGCGGCCGACGCGCTGCGGCACACCAGAACGCTGATCGGCGAGATCAACCGGCGGATGCCCGCGACGACCGGAACCCCGGGGATCCCGATCGACCGGTTCGCCGCCGTCATCGAGAGCGACCGCCCGCTGCCCGCCGCACCGGTCCAACCTCCCGACGCGGTAGACGAGGCCATCGCCGGGCACGTCGCCGGGCTCGTCGCCGACGGCGACACGATCCAGGTCGGCATCGGCGCGCTGCCCACCGCCATTCTCGACGGCCTCACCGGCCACCGCGACCTCGGCTTCCACTCCGGCCTGCTCACCGACGGGGTTCTCCGACTCGTCGAGAAGGGCGTGATCACGGGGCGGCGCAAGGAGATCGACCAGGGTCTGGTCGTCACCGGGACCGCGATCGGCAGCGCCGACCTCTACGACCGGCTCGGCACCGTGCCCGTGGAGTTCCGACCGGCCAGCTACACCCACGACCCGCGGGTGCTCTCCCGGTTCGGCAGGCTGGTGTCGATCAACTCGGCGTTCGAGGTCGACCTGACCGGCCAGGTCGGGGCCGAGGTCGCGGGCGGTCGCTACCTAGGCGGCATCGGCGGCCAGGCGGACTTCTCCGGGGCAGCCGCCCGCACGGGCGCCCGCTCGATCATCGCGCTGCGCGCGCGGGCGGGTGGCGAGTCGACGGTCGTGGCCGCGCTCCGTGGCGGCGTGGTGACGACCGCGCGGGCGGACGTGGACGTGGTCGTGACCGAGTACGGCGCGGCGCACCTGCGCGGCTGCCCGCTGTCCGAACGAGCCGCCCGGCTCGCCGCGATCGCCGCCCCCGAACACCGAGACACACTCCTGCACGCAGCGAGGAAGGACGAACGATGACACCCCTTGGGTCTACCTCAGGCGGACCAGTGAGCAGGCCGCAGTCGGTCCGCATCCGCGAGGTCGGGCCCCGCGACGGGTTCCAGAACGAGCCGGAGCACATCCCGACCGACGACAAGGTCCGCCTGATCGAGGCACTGGCCCTGGCCGGGTTCACCCGGATCGAGGTGGCGAGCTTCGTCCGACCGGACGTGATCCCGCAGCTCTCCGACGGGGTCGAGGTGCTCCGCCGCGTCGACGTGCCCGAGACGGTCAGCCTGATGGTGCTGATC
This sequence comes from Actinokineospora sp., assembly GCF_052390155.1. Taxonomy (NCBI): domain Bacteria; kingdom Bacillati; phylum Actinomycetota; class Actinomycetes; order Pseudonocardiales; family Pseudonocardiaceae; genus Actinokineospora; species Actinokineospora sp. The sequence goes on from NZ_JBQTHF010000082.1 coordinate 24,426, forward strand.
CCGAACAGCAAGGGCCTCGACAACGCGCTGGCGGTGCGCGAGACCTTCCACGAGGCGGCGATCTTCGTCAGTGCGTCGGAGACGCACAACAAGAAGAACGTGAACCGCACGGTCGAGGAGACCATGGCGGACAACGCCGTGATGGCGAAGCGGATCCGGGCCGAGGCCCTCGCCTGCGCCGCCGTCATCGCCACGTCGTTCGGGTGTCCGTACGAGGGCCGGATCGAGCGGACCCGGGTCCTGGACCTCGCCGAGCGCTTCGCCGAGGCGGGCGCGACCGAGATCGGGTTCGGTGACACCACCGGGATGGCGAACCCGGCCTACGCGGGCGAGTTCTTCGCCGCCGCGCTCGACCGGCTGCCCGGGGTGGAGGTCACCGCCCACTTCCACAACACCCGCGGCCAGGGCCTCGCCAACGCCTATGCCGCACTGGAAGCGGGCTGCACGAGCTTCGAGTCCAGCTTCGGCGAGCTCGGCGGCTGCCCGGTTCCACCGGGGTCCACCGGCAACATCGCCACGGAAGACCTCATCAGCATGTTCCACGAGATGGGTGTCCGCACCGGAGTCGATCTGCGGGCGGTGATCGACGCGGCCCGCCAGGCGCAGACCGTCCTCGGCCGGACCCTCACGAGCCATTCCCTTGTCGCGGGCCCGATCGAGTGGCACTGACCCCCTTGAGCCGAAAGGACAACATGAGCAACCGAGTCGCATTCGTCACCGGCGGCGCCCAGGGCATCGGCCAGGGCATTTCGACCACCCTCGGCGCGCAGGGCTTCCGCGTCGCCGTCGTAGACCTCAACCTCGACACCGCACAGGCGACCGCCGAGTCGATCACCGCCGCGGGCGGCACCGCGCTCGCCGTCCACGCCGACGTCACCGACGCCGCCTCGGTTCAGGCCGCCGTCAAGACGGTCACCGAGGAACTGGGGCCGGTCGAGATCGCGGTCAACAACGCCGGGTGGGACGACTTCATGAGCTTCGTCGACACCACGGAGGAGTTCTGGGACCGCGTCCTCGACATCAACTTCAAGGGCGCGCTGCGCGTCACCCACGCCGTCGTGCCGGGCATGATCGAACGGGGCTGGGGGCGTGTGATCAACATCGGCTCCGACGCCGGGCGGGTCGGCTCGTCCCTTGAGGCCGTCTACTCCGGCGCCAAGGGCGGCATCATCGCCTTCACCAAGACCCTGGCCCGCGAGGTGGCGGTCAAGGGTGTCACGGCCAACACGGTGTGCCCGGGACCGACGGACACGCCCGCCCTGCGCAAGTTCGCGGACAACGCGGGCCAGGACGCGGAGAAGGTCCTCGCCGGGATGACCCGCTCGGTCCCCATGCGCAGGCTCGCCAAGCCCGCGGACGTCGCCGCGGCCGTCGCGTTCTTCGCCTCCGACGCCACCGACTACATCACCGGCCAGACGCTGTCCGTCAGCGGCGGCCTGACGATGGCGTGAGCATGACCGAGGCAGTGAGCTGGACCGACGCCGGTGCGGGTGTCGTGGTCGTCACCATGGACCAGCGGCCCGCGAACGCGCTCGGCCCGCCGATCCTCGACGGGCTGTCCGCGGCACTCGACGCGGCCGACCGCCGGGGCGAGGTTCGCACGATCGTCCTGACTTCGGCGATCCCGGGCTTCTTCGCGGCGGGCGCGGACATCAAGCACATGTCCGCCATCGACGCCGACTCGTTCACCGCCTACGGCGACGGCCTGCGCGGGGTGCTCGACCGGCTCGCCGGATCGGCGCGGATCACGATCGCCGCCGTCGAGGGGCTCGCCCTCGGCGGCGGGCTCGAACTCGCGATGGCGTGCACCCTGCGGGTCGCGGGCGCCGACGCGAAGTTCGGTCTGCCCGAGGTCCGGCTCGGGCTCATCCCAGGGGCGGGCGGCACGCAGCGCCTGCCGCGGCTGGTCGGGCGCGGCCGGGCGATCGACATCATGACCACCGCTCGTCAGGTGCCCGCGGACGAGGCCAAGGCCATCGGTCTGGTCGACCGGCTCGCCGACGCCTGCTCGGCTCGCGAGGCGGCCCTCGACCTCGCCGGGCAGCTCGGCGCCATGTCGCTGCCCGCCCTGGGCGCCGTGATCCGCACCGTCGACGCGGCGTTCGACCTGCCGCTGGACGAGGGCTTCCGGTACGAGGTCGCCCAAGTGCAGGAGCTGTTCGAGTGTGGCGAGGCCAAGGAGGGGATCACCGCGTTCCTGGAGAAGCGGGCCTCGAGGTTCGGCTGACCACCCACAACGACGACCGGAGGGGCGATGGAGCGCGACACGGCTGGGCTCGGCCGGTACGGGCTGACGATCTTCAGTGCGGGTCGGGGAGCCGAGCGGTTCCACCGCGCGGCGGCGCTCGCCCGCGCCGCGGAGGACGCGGGCTTCGGCGCGGTCTGGACCGGTGAGCTGTACAACCGGTCCGCGACCATCCCGATGGCGCTGCTCGCCGCGGCCACCAGCCGCGTTCGGATCGGCTCGAACATCGCCTACGGCGCGGGCCGCTCGCCGATGATCTGGGCCGCGGAGGCCCGCGACCTGGACGAACTGTCCGAGGGCCGGCTCGTCCTCGGCCTGGGCAACGGCACCCGCGGGATGCTGGAGAACTGGCTCGGCGTGAGCGGCGACGCGCCCGCCGCGCGCATGGAGGAGCTCGTCGAGGTCCTGCGGAAGCTGTGGCGCCTGCACGCGGGACCGGTGCACCACGACGGCCGCTTCTACCGGCTCCACCTGGCGCCGACCGCGGACACCCCGCCACCGTTCCAGGCGCACCTGCCGATCTGGACCGCCGGGGTCAACCCGCGGATGGTCCAGGCCGCCGGGAAGGTCGCCGACGGACTCGTGTGCCATCCCATGACGACCGCCGAGTACCTCGCGGAGGTGATCCGCCCGGGGCTGGCCGCCGGCGCGGACGCCGCCTGCCGCACCCTCGACGGGTTCGTGGTGAAGGGCATCCGCATGTGCGCGGTGGACGAGGACGAGCAGGCCGCGCGCAGGCAGATCGCGTTCGCCATCGCGCAGTACGCACCGTCGCGGGTGTACGACCGGCTGTTCGCGATCCACGGCTGGAGCGCGCACCAGGACCGGATCCGCGCGGCGGCGAAGAACCGCGACGGCGCCGCGATGGCCGACGCGGTGCCGGACGAGGCGATCGACCGGATCGCCATCGCGTGCACCCCGGACCGGTTCGCCGAGCACGCCGCACGGCACGCGGCCGACTTCGACCACCTGAACCTGGTCGCGCCGGTGTGGGGCCTGTCGGCCGAGGAAGCCGAGGACGGGACCAGACGGATCCTGTCGGCGATGACCACGACCCGGGAAACCGCACCGATGAAGCCCGCGATTCCCTGACCCGCTGTGTCAGGAGCGCTGGGACTTGGTGGCCGCCGTCGCGGCCTTGCTCTTCTCCCGGATCGCGGTCCAGTCCTCGGGGGAGAGTGCGGCCAGCCCGGCGAAGGTGCCGGGACCGGCCAGCATCTGGCCGCCGTCCATCGCGATGGTCTGCCCGGTGAGGTACCGGCAGGCGTCGGACAGCAGGAACATCGTCAGGTTCGCCAACTCCTCGACGGTGCCCATGCGCCCCATCGGGATCTGTTCGGCCTGGGTGGCGCCGACCGAGCTCTTGTCGGTCGGGTTGAGCATCTCCCAGGCGTAGTCCGTGGGTATCGGCCCGGGGGCCAGCGCGTTGAGTTGGATGCCGTACTTCGCCCACTCGACCGCGAGCGACATCGTCATCGAGTGCACCGCCGCCTTGGCCATGGCCGCGGGCACGACGAAGGCCGAACCGGTCCACACCCATGTCGTCAGCATCGAGAGCACACTGCCCGGCAGCTCCTCGGCGATCCACCGCCGCCCCGCGGCGTGCGTGGTGTGGAACGACCCTTTCATCACCGTGGCCGTGACCGCCTCGAACGCCCGGGGCGAGAGCGACTCGGTCGGCGCGATGAAGTTCGCCGCGGCGTTGTTGACCACACCGGTCAGCGGGCCGTGGTCGGCCCACAGCGCGCCCATCGCCTCGTCGACGCCCGCACCGTCGCGCACGTCGACGGACTGGAAGTGCACGGAGCCCGGCCGCGACGCCGACGCCTCGGCGGCGGCCTCCTGGAGAACGCCTGCCCGCCTGCCCCAGAGGTGGACCTGCGCGCCGTGCTCGACCAGGTGCCCGGCGACGCCGCGACCGAGTCCGGTGCCACCGCCCGTGATGAGAATTCGCTTGCCGTCGAGCAGATCCGGCGCGAACACAGACATGATCCGCCTCAGTGGGTGCGGTGGCTCGCGAAGTCGGGCGTGCGCTTCTCGTTGAACGCGGCGATGCCCTCCTGCGCCTCCGCGGTCTCACCGAACAGCTTGAGGCTCGAATAGGCCATCTGCCCGATGCCCGCGAAGTGCTCGGTGTCGGCGTTGAACGACTGCTTGAGGACCTTCAACGCGGTGGGGGAGAGCCGCAGGATCTCGTCGGCCCACTCGCGGACCTCGTCGCGGAGCCTGCCGGGCGCGACGACCTTGTTCACCAGGCCCCACGCCTCGGCCTGCGCCGGGCTGTACTTGCGGCACAGGAACCAGATCTCCCGCGCCCGCTTCTCGCCGATCGCCCTGGCCAGCAGGCCGGTGCCGAAGCCCGCGTCGAACGAGCCGACCCGGGGCCCGTTCTGCCCGAAGACCGCGGTGTCCGAGGAGATCGTGAGGTCGCAGAGCAGGTGCAGCACGTGTCCGCCGCCGATGGCGAACCCGTTGACGGCCGCGATCACCGGCTTCGGCACGTCCCGGATGACCCGGTGCAGCGAGTCCACTTCGAACAGTCCCGTCTCCGACGGGCCGTAGTCCCCGGTCTCCATGCGCTGCTTCTGGTCCCCGCCAGTGCAGAACGCCTTCTCACCCGCACCGGTCAGGCACACGACGCCCACCTCGTCGTCGCCCCAGGCCAGCTTGAAGCTGTGCACCAGCTCGTCGACCGTGCGAGCGCGGAACGCGTTGTAGCGCTCCGGCCGGTTGATGGTGATCCAGGCGAGGCCGTTGTCGACCTCGTAGGTGACGTCGGTGAACTCCTGGGGCTTCATCGCTGACCTTCTTCCTCATCGGTGGTGACGCTGTTCGTGGCGTCAGTCGTGGCTGAGCACGATCTTGCCGAATCCCGTGCCCTGCTCCAGCCGTTCGTGCGCCCGGTCGGCCGCGTCGAGCGGGAACACCGTGTCGATGACCGGCGGCGCCACCCGCGTCGTGTCCATCATGGACAGCAGACCGGCGAAGTCCCTCGGGCTGCCCATGGTGGTGCCGAGCAGGTCGTACTGTCCAAAGTAGAACGACCGGATGTCGAGGTCCGCGCGCTCGGCCAGGCTCGCGCCGAGCACGACCAGCCTGCCGCCGGGGCGCAGCGCCCGCACCGACTCCGGCCAGCGGCCGACGGAGTCCAGCACCAGGTCGAACCCGTGGCCGCCGGGAGCGGACTCCCGCGCTGTGCTCACCCAATCGGGTCCGGTGTGGCCGACGCCGTCGCTCGCCCCGAGCGCCCGCGCCCGCTCGATCTTCTCCGCCGACGAGGACGTGACCACGACCCGCGCACCGGCGGCGGCCGCGAGGGACACCGCCATCGTCGCGACACCGCCACTCGCGCCGAGCACCAGGACGGACTCGCCTGCCGTGAGCCGCCCACGCGTGAACAGCGCGCGGAAACATGTCACGCCCACCAGCGGCAACGCCGCCGCCTGCGCCCAGTCGAGCCCGTCGGGTTTGGGCACGACGCACTCCTCGGGCACCCGGACCAGCTCGGCGTAGGTACCCGGCGCGTGGTCACCGAGAATCTCGAACCCCGGGCCCGGCGCGCTGTTGTCGGCGCCCCACCACAACGAGGGCAGGATCATCACCGGCTCCCCGGTGTCGACGCGCTCGCCCGCGCCGTCCGCGCCGAGCACATGCGGCACCGGCGACCGGTACTTGCCCTGCCTGACGAGGACGTCGTGCCAGTTCAGCGCGCTGGCGCGGAGCCGAACCACGACCCAGCCGCGTTCGGCCACCGGATCGGGGAAGGTACCGAGTCGGAGCACGCTCGCCGGTCCGAACTCGCGCAGGACGACCGCCCGCATCAGCCGCAACCGGCAGGCGCGCGGTGCCCGCCGAGCGCCTGCGTCCCGGGTGCCGGGCAGATCGAGGCGGGCTGTCTCATCGCCGCATCGCCGCGCACCACACCTGGGACGCTCTCCCTTGGACCTACTCGCACGACGCGCTCCTCGACCGGCCACCTGCCTTTCCGTCACCTTATTTTGGTCAGACCATAAAATCAAGCGGCCAAAGCGGCCCTGCGTGCGGGCGCGCATCCTCCCTGGCGGGAACAGTGGGTGGCTACCGTCGCGGTTGAGTGTGCCGCGAGTGTTGTTTGCGTTGTCCGTAGCTGGTTCTTCCCGGCGGCTTGACGATCGACAGTGTCGCGGCCGCGAGCAACAGCAGGAGCGCGGCGGTTGCGTGCATCACCACCGAGGGGGTCCGCAGCGCGTCGGGGTCTGATCCGTCGAGGGCTGTGTCGGCCAGGTAGCCGAGTGTGCGGGTGTAGACGAGCAGGATGGCGGTGGCGACGACGGTGATCAGGAGTTTGATCAGGACCCAGTAGTGCCGAAACAGGCCCCAGGTGGTGCCCAGTGCCTGGACGAGACCGGTGAGCAGCGACGCGATGCTCAGCGGGACGAGGACGTACCAGCCGGTCAGGTCCATCGCGAGGTACGCGGCCCGCACGACTTGGGCGTCCTGGCTGGTCCGGCCCGCGATGGCGAGTGCCAGGACGCAGAGGACCGCGCCGAGCCAGCCGACCGAGGTGGTGACGTGTGCGGTGAGCGCCACCTTGCGCAGGCGGGGTCGCATGACCGTCACGACAGGTGGCGACTGGGGCCGTGGCCGTCGGTGAGCAGCAGGATTCCGATCACCAGGACGGCCAGAACGGCAGCGGTGAGCAGAGTCAGCCGCACCCAGCGCGGCATGCCGGTGTCACCGGGGGTCGGGTCGGCCATGGCGTCCTCCTGCTGCGGCGGATTGTTTTCGAGACACTGTGTCTCTTTGGCGAGCATACTGTATCGAGGTCGTCGTCGCGTACGCTACGTGGGTGCCGAAGCTGTGGAACGAGACGATCGAGGCGCATCGGCTCGCGGTGCGCGACGCGATCCTGGACACCGCGGCCGCCCTGGTGATCGAGCGCGGGCTGCTGGCGGTGACGATGTCGCGGATCGCCGAGGACGCGGGCATCGGACGGGCCACGCTGTACAAGTACTTCCCCGACGTCGAGGCGATCCTGCTCGCGTGGCACGAACGGCAGATCGGCGACCACCTGGCCCGACTCGCCGACGTCGGAAGCAGGCCGGGTGAGCCGGGCACGCGTCTCGAAGCCGTGCTGGAGGCGTACGCGCTCATCACCCACGAGTCCCACGGCCGCCACGACGCCGGACTCGGCGCCTTCCTGCACCGCGGCGACCACGTCGCCCACGCGCGGCACCAGCTCCATGACATGGTCCGTGACCTGCTGGTCGAGGGCGCGCGGACCGGCGACTTCCGCGCCGACGTCGCCCCCGACGAACTCGCGGGCTACTGCCTGCACGCCCTCGCCGCGGCGGGCGGCCTGCGGTCCAAAGCCGCGGTCCGCAGGCTCGTCACGGTGACTCTCGCCGGATTGCGACCCCCGCACTGACACTGCCCGCCAAGGGACCGGGCGGGTTGTCCGAAGTGGACAGCCCGCCCGTGCCTTGTTCCGTGGTGGTCAGCCGTCGTAGTGGAATACGTAGAGGCCGTGGTCGCGGTCACTGGCGAGGACGTACTTCTCGCCGGTCTCGTCCTTCCAGACTTCGACGCCCCAGAAGTTGTTGCCGCCCTGGTCGATGAAGGCGCCGACTTCCTCGATGCCGTTCTTGCCGTACTGCACCACGCGGAATCCGGCCGCGTAGTAGGAGAGGTAGGCGATGTTGCTGTTGTCCGGGTCCATCGCGACCTCGTGCACCGAGAGGTCGCCGAATCCGGTGGCGTAGGCGGGATCCTGTGCCTCGGGCACGCTGTAGGTGTCGATCTGGGTGATCGACCCGGGCAGCCCGCGCTTGTTGGGGATGTCGGTGCCGAACAGCCGCACGTAGCCCCAGCCGTCGAACACGGCGCGGATAGTGGTGGATTCGCCCGGGGTGCCGAGCGCGGGTGTGGACGTGGTGCAGGCGTTGGCCTCGGTGACGCCCGGGACGCCGAGCAACTGCAGGCCGGTCACCCGGTTGACGAACACGAACGGGATGTTGCCTTCAGTCAGCATGGTCAACCTGGACAGGCAGTCCGGTCGCACGTTCTGGAACACGATGCCCGAGGTGTATCCCTTGGCCACGACGGCATCGAGTTTCGTCTGGAAGGTGCACACACCCCGCTCGATCAGCGCGGTGCCGGTCCCCGCGGGCACCGCGGCGGCGTCACAAGCCTGGCCGACCAGCGTCACCGGGCCGGTGATGGTGGTGTCCTGGTCGATCGGCGGCGTGTCGCTGGCCTGTGTCGCGGTGTAGGCGGTGCCCGCGTACTGACCGGAGTCGATCGTCGCGGTCACCCGGAACGGGTTGAAGTCCTCGTCCGTGCCGAGCAGGAACTTCTTGTTGGGCGAGAGTTCCGACTGGTGCGCATTGCCCTCCGGGGAGATGGACTCGCCGCGAGCCAGGCGCTCCTCGTCCAGCGCCGCGTAGTCGGACTCGGCGATCAGGGTGACCTTCCCCGGCCGCGGGTCGGTGACGTCGAGCAGCACGTACCCGCCGTCCCAGTAGTTCACGTTCATCACGTACCGCTGACCGATCTTGGTGACCATCATGTCGTGGCTGAACACCGAGGTCAGGTTCGACGGGCTCGCCTGGTCGACACCGAACACCGCGCCGAGGTCGAGTTCGTCGTTGACCATCACGGGGCGGTACGGGTCGGTGATGTCCATGATGTCGACGTCGGCCGCCTCTTCGTCGTCGACGAGCGCGACGTAGGTCTTGCGGTCGAAGTTGTTGGTCCACATCCGCATGCTGTGGGTCTGGTTCGGGGCGGGGTCGATGCCGCCATCCGGGTTGGTGACGTCGCCGACGTGCAGCGCGATCGGCTGGGGGTCGCGCGGGTTCGACACGTTCCACAGCGAGATGCCGCCCACGTTCGGCGGCGGCGGTGTCTGGCCCGGGCAGGTCTCGTTCTGGTGGATCAGCAGGTCGCCGTCGAAGAAGGCGTTGCTCACGTGCTCGACCTGGATGCCCTCGCCCGCGTAGGAACCCGCGCTGGTGGGGATGAAGGCGTCGAGGACCTCGGTCGGGCTGGCCGGGTTCGAGATGTCCATGACGTGCACGCCCGCCCGCTCGCAGGTGGGCTCCCGGAACGCGTTGAGGTAGGCGTAGTCGCCGAACGCGGTGACGTCGGCGACGCGTCCGACGTTGCCCGCACCGGAGGGATTGGTGACCGCGGCCTTCCCGACCAGGGTGACGTTGTTCCGCACGGGCGGCAGGTGCCCGCCCGTGCCGTCGTGCTGCTTGTACATACCGTCGGCGACACCTTCGCCGGGGAAGTCCTCGCGGCCCCCGCCGCCGTGGTCGGGATGGGCACTCGACACACCGGCCGCCATCGTGCCGAGCAGCAGGGTGACCGCGCTCAGCAAAGCTGTTCGACGCAGTTGTAAGCGTCGTCGTCCACGCATTGTCGCCTCCGGGTGAGATCACGGCAGATCCCCAGCGGGGTGACGCTATGTGGACACTAATCCGCTTAGTAGGGCCGTTGTGCCCCGGCCGAAACCGCACGGGAAGCGAACCGTGTCCGCCCCGCCGTCCACCGGCCGGGCTTCCGCTAGCCGGCGGTCGGGCAGGACACCAGCGCCATGACGAGCAGGCCGAACACCGCCATCGACAGCGGAAGGGTGACCGCGACCGCGGTGGCGACACCGAAGGACACCGCCCGGCGCAGCCTGCCGCGCCGGGACGGGTGGTCGAGCCGCGCCAGCCGGAGGTCGACATCGCTGCCCGCTATGGCGAGAGCCGTTGGCGGAACGGTGGTGTGGCTGACGTGGACCAGGGCGGATCGGACAGCCCCTGCGCCGCAGGCGCGCACCGCCAGCACGTCGGCACTGAGTTCGGCGAGCAGCCGAAACGCCGCGGGCGCCGCGCGCAGCAGGGGGATGCCGGGCAGTGCGGCCGCGAGCGTGTCGGCGCAGGCGATCAGCAGGTGGTGTCTGCCGCGTAGGTGCGCCCGCTCGTGTGCCAGCACCGCCCGCACCTGCGCGGGAGTCAGTTGCCGTGCCAGGGCCTCGGTCGCGACGATGACGCCGCGCCCGCCCGCGAGGCTGAATGCGAGTGGCTGGTCGTGCTCCAGCCAGAGGGTGAGGTGCCTGCCTTCCTCGCTGCGGGCGCCGACGCTCAGCGCGGCGACGTGGGCCTGCCTGGCTCGGCCGCGCCGCCGAGCCGATCGCAGGCCGATCAACGCGAACCGGACCGCCAGGATCGTCAGCAGGGCGATACCGACGAACCCGGCGAACTCTTCGGTCCGCGGTGCGGCGCCGTGCGACAGCGACTCCATGCAGTGGGCTATCGAGGCGAGGACGGCCGTGGTCGATCCGTGATCGGGAACGAGCAGCAGGACGATTCCCGCCGCGATAGTCGCCAGAGCGCCCAGGATCACCATGAACCACGCGGTGAACAGGACGAAGGGGTCCGTTCGGGTCGCGCCGAGCGCCCGCAGCCACCGCGGCGCGCACCAGCCGGTCAGGGCGGCGCCCAGGAACATGGCGACCGCGACGGTCATCGCCGGGGCGGTTTCTTCCGCAACCCGCGGCGCAGGGCCTCGGATTCGGACTCGGTGACCGACCTGGCGAAGTGCAGCAGCACCGCTTCGGGGTCCCCGGAGTGGTCGATGATCTCCCGCAGCGACCGCGCCCCCACCTCGGCCCGGCTGAACGCCGGTCGGTAGTAGTAGGCCCGATCGTGCATTTCCCGCTCCACCCACTGCTTGCGGTGCAGGATGTCCAGCACTGTCATCACCGTGGTGTAGGCGAGGTTCTTGCCGGTGTCGAGGCGTTCGAGCACCGTCCGCACCCGGACCGGTTCGTCCGCGGCCCACAACACGTCCATGATCGCTGACTCCAGCCCGCCGAGCCCGTACATCCCCGACCCCCTCCTTTTCGGATCGCAGCGTACCCGGGTCGCCGACCGTGTTCCGTCGACTAACCCGGGTGGTGGGGGCGGCCCCCCCGGCGCCCCCCCCCCGGCCGCCGTCAGGACAGAATCAGGTCCTGCATCTCGGTGATCTCCGCCTGCTGACCGTCGATGATCGCTCGGGCGAGCGTCTTGGCTTCGCTGCTCTGCCCCTTGTCCAGCTCCGTGTTGGCCATCTCTACGGCACCTTCGTGGTGTTTGATCATCATTTCCAGCCACCTGCGGTCGAACTCGACTCCGGTGGCGGCTTCGAGCTGGTCCATCTCGTCGGCGGTCATCATCCCCGGCATCGATCCGTGGCCGGACCCGTGGTCCATCCCCGGCGACTGCGCGGGTGCGGTCGCTCCCCACCTGGTGAGCCAGTCCCGCATCTGGTTGATCTCGGGGTCCTGCGCCTTCTCGATGCGGGCCGCGAGGTCGAGGACCTTCGGGTTGGTGGTGCGGGACGGCGCCAGCCTGGCCATGTCCAATGCCTGGCTGTGGTGCGGAATCATGTCCTGGGCGAAGGCGATGTCCTGGTCGTTGTGGTCGCCCTGCTGCCCGGCGGCGGCCGGAGTGCTCCCAGTGGATCCGCCGTGCTGCATGCCCGGCGTGGCGTGGTCGCCACTGCCGCAGGCGCTGAGCAGGGCGGCCGCGGCGACGGCGGCGATCCCTGCACGAATGGTCGAGACAGTCATGCTGTGTCCTCACAGGTCTGATGGTTTGCGTTCGCGAATCAGCTCGCCGAGGTGAAACCGGCCAGGTGAACGCTCACAGCCGAAGAACGCAGACCGTGGAGAGCAGATGTCGTCCGGCGAGTGGCCGTCGCGGAACCGGGCGGCAGGCGATGATCGTCATCGCGGGTGGATGCGGCCGCGTCCTGGACGTGTGCAGCAGTGTGCCGATCAGCAGCGCCGCCACACCGCCGAGTACGGCGAGACACAGGTGTAGCAGGCCGTGGTCGGAGTGCGGATCGCGCGGCTGATCACTTTCGGACGGGTGGTCGATCGGGGCCGGGGCGCCGTGTCCGTCCATAGCCGATTGCGCCACGGCCACGGTCTCGACCCCGGTGGAAACGGGGCCGAGATGGTGCATCCCCACGACGCCGAGCGCGAGGGCACACAGCAACAGCCACCGCAGCAGCGTGCCGTGCGCCCTCGCCTCCATGCTTGTCACTTTATCCCGCGTGGACGGCCGCGTGGCCGAGTCCGCGGCCGATCATCCACCGGTTGATCGGCCAGGTGACGACGAACGCGACACCGAGGGCGAAGGCGAGCGCGGCCCAGAACAGCCAGCCGGTCACCCCGGCGTCCATCGCGCCGGGGATGGCTACCATCACGGCGTTGTCGACGATCTCCATGACCGCGATCGACACCGTGTCCGCCGCGAGTGCGACCTTGACCGCCTGCCGGAGGTCGACGCCCGCGCGCAGGACGCCGCGCATGGTCAGGGCGTAGC
>NZ_JBQTHF010000083.1:0-4170 GCF_052390155.1 Actinokineospora sp.
TTGCCGATGTTGCGGGTACGGCGGCGTTGCGGCGTACGCATTTCGACTATCGGGCGGGTGTGGTCGCCGCCACGACCGCTGAGGCAGCGGACCGGCTGCGCGCACTCGCCCAGAGCGGCCCGGTCGCACGCGCCGGTCGACGCGGTCGCGTGGCATTCGTCTTCCCCGGGCAGGGCAGCCAGTGGTTGGGCATGGGAGCGGCGCTGACGGCCGAGGAACCGGTGTTCGCCGAAGCGGTTCGCGACTGCGACCGCGCATTGCGCCCGCTGACCGGATGGTCCGTCGCCGACGTGCTCTGCGGGGACGACCCGGCCTGGCTCGACCGGGTCGACATCGTCCAGCCCGCGCTGTTCACCATGGGCGTCGCCCTCGCCGCCCTCTGGCGTTCCCGGGGCGTGCGCCCGGATGCCGTCGTCGGCCACTCCCAGGGCGAGGTCGTGGCCGCTGTGGTGGCGGGGGCGCTGACCCTCGACCAGGGCGCGCTCGTGGTTGCCGCCCGCAGTGCCGCGGTGCGCGATCGCGCCCCCGGGGGCGCGATGGCCCTGGTGGAGTGCCCGCACGAGCGCCTTGTCGACTTGGTCGACGCCGCTGGAATCCACGTCTCGATCGCCGCGGTGAACACCAAGCACTCCACAGTGGTCAGTGGCGACTCGGTCGAACTGGACAAGATCGTCGGACTGCTGGCCGACCAAGGCGTTTACCACCGCAAGGTGAATGTGGACTACGCCTCGCACAGCGCCCACATGGACGCCCTGCTGCCCGCGCTGACCGAGCGGTTCGCCGCCCTCGGGGCGCCATCGGCGGCACGGGTGCCGATCTACTCGACGCTGGCGGGAGAGAAGATCACCGGAACGGAGATGACCGGCGAGTACTGGTGCCGTAACCTGCGCGAGACCGTGCGCTTCGACTTGGCCCTCGGCCAACTGCTGGCCGACGGGCACACGACGTTCATCGAGGTCAGCCCGCACCCGATCCTGTCGATGCCGCTGATCGACGCGGCGGGGCCGGACGGTCTTGTCGTCCCCAGCCTGGCCCGCGACAGTGGCGGGTACGACCGGTTCCTGACCAACCTGACCACCCTCCACAGCCACGGCCACGAGGTCGACTGGTCCGCGTCCGTGCCCGCCGTCGACCCGCTTGCCCTGCCCACCTATCCGTTCCAGCGGCAGCGCCACTGGATCGAGGACCGGCCGCGCTCGGCCGACCACCGCACCACCGGGTTGGCCCCCGCCGCCCACCCGTGGCTCGGCGGGACCACCACGCTCGCCGGGGGCAGCGGTCACCTACTCACCGGCCGCATCGCGCTGCGGGACCACCCGTGGCTGGCTGACCACACCGTGTTCGGCCAGGTCGTCGTGCCCGGCGCGGGCCTGCTCGACCTGGCCATGGCCGCCGCCGACACCGTCCGTGCGGACGGGATCGCCGGGCTCACCATCGCCCAGCCCGTCGTGCTCGCCAACGACACCCCGCTGCGGCTCCAGATTCGGATCGACGGGACCGGGATCGAGATCCACACCCAGCCGGAGGCCACCACCGACCCCGACACCTGGACCCTGCACGCCGCGGGCGAACTCGGCTGCCCGCCCTCGGCCGATCCGCTCGACCTCACCGTGTGGCCGCCACCCGGCGCCGACCCGGTCGCGGTGGCGGACCTCCACCAGCGCTTCGCCGACCAGGGCATCCGCTACGGCCCGGCGTTCCAGGGCCTGACCGCGCTCTGGCGCGCAGGCGCCACCGCCTACGCCGAGGTCGAGCTGCCTGCCGGGCTCGACGCCGCCGCGCATGGGCTGCACCCGGCGCTGCTCGACGCCGCACTGCAGGCGATCCGGGCGATCGAGGGCGACGGGCTGCCCGAGGGAGCCGTGCTGCTGCCCTTCGAGTGGAGCGGGGTGACCCTGCACGCCGCGGGCGCCACCCGGCTGCGGGTGCGCGTCGACGCCGAAGACGGCACCGCCGCGCTGCGGGTCGCCGACGCCACCGGAGCGCCGGTGGCCACGATCGAAGCCCTACACCTGCGGGTGGCGACGCCCCAGCAGATCCGCGCCGCGTCCACCGCCGACCACCTCTACCGCGTCGAGTTCCAGCCGGTCGCGGCCCGGGCCGACACCACCAGCCAGGTGATTGTCGGCGCGGACAGCCAGATCGCCGCGCGGCTCGGCACCGAGTCCGTCGCCGACGTCGAAGGGCTGCTCGCCCGACTGGCAGACGGCTCGCCCGACCGGGTCGTCATCGACGCCACCGCCGGGCGGTTTCCCGGCACGCTCGCCGAACGTGCCCGGCGGGAGACCGGGCACGCCATCGACCAGCTACGCCTGCTGCTCGCCGAGCCGCGGCTCGACCGCGCCGAACTGGCATGGGTCCTCCGCGACAGCATCGACACCGGGCACGGCACCCGCATCGACGGGCTCGCCCAGGCCCCGCTGTGGGGGGTGCTGCGCACCGCCCGCGCGGAAAACCCGGAGCGGGTCATCCGGGTGATCGACATCGACACCCCGCTGACCGCCGCGCTCGACGGCGCGCTCGGCGCGGTCGCCGAACCCGAGTTGGCCGTCCGCGGCCACCAAGTCCTGGCCGCCCGCCTGGTGCGCGCGTCCGCGGGCCCGCCGCCCGCCCGCGCCGCGACCGAGGGCACCGTGTTGGTCACCGGTGGCACCGGTGAACTCGGCCGTGCTGTCGCGGAGCACTTGGTCCTCACGCACGGCGTGCGCAGGCTGGTGCTCACATCGCGGCGCGGACTGGCCAGCCCCGGTGCGGACGAACTGGTCGGCAAGCTGATCGACGCGGGTGCCACCGCCGTGGATATCCGCGCGTGCGACATCGGCGACCGCGCCGACGCCGAGCACCTGTTGTCCACAGTGGACGACCTGGTGGCGGTGTGGCACCTGGCAGGCGCGCTCGACGACGGCGTACTCGCCGCGCAGACCGCCGAACGGGTCACCCGGGTGATGGCGCCGAAGGTGGACGGCGCGTTACACCTGCACGAGCTGACCCGCGACCGCGACCTCACCGAGTTCGTGCTGTTCTCCTCCGCGGCCGGGGTGCTCGGCAGCGCCGGGCAGGCGGGTTACGCGGCCGCGAATGCCTTCCTCGACGCGCTTGCCGTGCGCCGCCGCTCCGACGGCCTGCCCGCGACCAGCCTTTCCTGGGGCCTGTGGCAGCAGGACGGAACCGGCATGACCGCCCACCTCGGCGCCGCCGAGCTGGCCCGGCTGCGCAGGCGCGGTGTCGGCGCGCTCTCCCCGGCACAGGCACTGTCCGTATTGGACACCGCGCTGGCCGCGCCGTACCCGCACCACGTGCCCGTTCGACTGGACCTGGCCGCGCTGCAACGTGAACTGGACGAGAGCGGCGCTGCGCCACCCCCGCTGCTGCGCGGCCTGGTTCGCGCCGCGCGGCGGCGCGCGGGCAGCGCGGTGTCGGCGGGCGCGCTGCGCGAGCGGCTCACCGGGATGGCCGCCGACCAGCGGCTCGCCCACCTGGTCGAGCTGGTCCGCGGCGAGGCGGCGACGGTGCTGGGCATCCCGGCCGATCCCGGCGTCGCCCCGGCCGAGGTGTTCAAAGACCTCGGCCTCGACTCGCTGATGGCGGTGGAGCTGCGCCGCAGGGTCGCGGCGGCGGCCGATGTCGCGCTGCCCGCCACGCTTGCCTTCGACCACCCGACGTCGAAGGCGATCGCGAGCCTCGTACTGACCAAGCTCGCGCTCGGTGACCCGGCCGAACCGGCGGTGCGGATCACTCGGTCCGACATCGACGGACTGGTCGACCTGCTGCGAAGCGCCAGTCCAGCCGACCTTGCCGCGCCGGGCCTCGCCGCCCGCCTGCACGAACTGGCCGACGGCTTGTCCAAGACCGTCACCACCCGGAAACCGGACGAGGACGTGGCGATCGACAGCCGGGCCGACCTGCTTCGGTTCCTCGACACCAAACTTGGAGCAACCGCATGACCATGTCCGAGATCGAGCAGCTCGAAACCTACCTGCGGCGGGCCACCACCGCGCTGATGGAGGCAGAACAGGACCTCACGGCCGAGCGCGCGGCGCGGACCGAGCCGATTGCGGTGGTGTCGATGGCGTGTCGTTTGCCGGGGGGTGTGGATACGCCGGAGGGGTATTGGGAGTTGTTGTCGGGTGGTGGTGATGCGATTGGGGAGTTTCCGGTGCGGTGGGCGGG
>NZ_JBQTHF010000084.1:0-10816 GCF_052390155.1 Actinokineospora sp.
TAGAGCTCGACGGTATCGCAGCCAAACTGAACAGGCGACCTCGACAAACGCTGGGCTTCAAAACTCCTGCGGAGATGCTGGACCAGGTGCTAAAAGCTGGTGATGCACTCACCGGTTGAGATCGCCCAGTTGTAGTCGCTACAAACCTGCCAATTCTATGGTGCAGGCCATTCGGCAGGACGGTCTGCAACGTGCTCGGGCAGCTAATTCTCGATCCAACAAGGACTTTGTTGCGAGACCCCTCGAACCTGGGCATCGGGGCTCAGGTGCTGGTGCGCCGCATGAGCAGCCAGGTGAACGCCTGGGTCACCCCTGTGGGGGTGGTGTGGTTTTCGCGGCGAGTGGAGACGGTGGCGAATCCATCGCTGAACGCGGCGGCGAGGTTCTCCACGGAGTATCGCGCGACCGGCAGCCCAGAGCACTGGTCGGGTCCGTCGGCGGCGAACGTGGCGAGCACAAGATGTCCGCCGGCGCGAATAGCCGAGGTCGCCAATTCCTGGTAGCGCGCTCGGTCGAGGGGATCGGTCAGGAAGTGGAACACGGCCCGGTCATGCCACAACGCGAACTGACGCTGGGGGTACCACTGGAGCAGGTCCGCGGCTACCCAACGCACCTGTTCAGCCCGCGCGGCAAGCCGGGTCCGGGCGATGCCTATCGCACGCGTGGAGACGTCGAGCACGGTCACGTCGGTGTGTCCGCGTTCGATCAGCCGGTCGACCAGCACCGATGCGCCGCCGCCGATGTCGATCACCGGGTGGGTCGGGTCCGGGTGCGCCAGGTCGATGAGTTCGAGGGATGTCATGGGTTCCGGCTGGAACCAGCTGACCTCGTCCGCGCCCCTGGTGTCGTACACGTTGTCCCACTGACCACTCCGCGCTGGTCCAGGCACGGCTCACCTCCGGACGACCGAACGTGAGCCGGGCCCTCGGGTGGGCCACCGATCCGTCGACTGCCAAGCATAGCGCTCGCCGTGGCGTGAATCAGCGCCCAGATCTACCAGTCCACGTGGACAATGCGCCCGTTCAGCGCACTATTACGGGGTAGCTGTCCGAGGCAATCAACTGGCCGATAACCGTGCCACCGGGGATCTCTCCGGCGACGAGCAGTCCACCGGATGTCTGGGCGTCGGCGAGGAGCAGTTGCTCGAGTTCGTCTACAGCGGACAGGTCGCTGTGCGGCCGTACCCAATCAAGGTTCCGGCGCGTTCCGCCGCTGACATACCCGTCTCGGACCGCTTCCCTTGCACCGTCGAGGTACGGCACCGCGGCCGCGTCGACGATCGCGCTGACACCGCTGGCTCGCACGAGCTTGTACAGGTGGCCGAGCAGTCCGAAGCCGGTGACGTCAGTGGCGCAGGTGATTCCCGCGCGCACCGCGTCGCGGGCCGCGTCGCGGTTGAGCCGGGTCATCGCGTCGACGGCATTTGCGAAGACCTCGCCAGTGGCCTTGTGCCTGCTGTTGAGCACACCGATCCCCAGCGGCTTGGTCAGCGACAAGGGAACCCCCGCGCGGCCCGCGTCGTTGCGGAGCAACCGGCTCGGGTCCGCGATGCCGGTCACGGCAAGCCCGTACTTCGGCTCCGGGTCGTCCACGCTGTGGCCTCCCGCGAGGTGGCACCCAGCCGCCGATGTGACGGCCAGCCCGCCGCGAAGGACCTCGCCTGCGAGTTCCATGGGAAGCACGTCCCGCGGCCAGCCCAGCAGGTTCACCGCGACCACGGGCGTCGCGCCCATGGCGTAAATGTCGGAGAGCGCGTTGGCCGCCGCGATGCGCCCCCAGTCGTAGGGATCGTCGACGACAGGGGTGAAGAAGTCCGTAGTGGCGACGATCGCCGTGCCATCCACGAGGCGCACGACGGCGGCGTCGTCGCCGGACTCCACCCCGACCAGCAACTCCGCGGCGGGGTCTATCACCGGCATCATCCCGGCCAGCCCCGCGACGAGGTGCTCCAACTCGCCGGGCGGGATCTTGCAGGCACAGCCGCCACCGTGGGCGTACTGGGTGAGTCTTGGGGGGCGGCTGGTCACGTGCCCATGTTGCCCCAACCCCTGCCCGCTCGCGCCGATGTGATCTCGTTTGCAATGATGTGCCCATGCGGCAGGGAGGCGTATCTGGTCTGGTGGCCGGCGCGGTCTTCAACACCGTTGAACGGCAGGATCTGTCGTTGGCGGGTTCGATTCCCGTCCGCCTCCGCCAACTCGTCGCACCGGCGTACGGTGTCTGACCCGCGCCGAGCCATCGCGCGCACCGACGCCGTGCTCGCCGAGCCAAGGCTCGCAGAAGCCGCCCGCGAACTGGGCCGTGACACGGTCAAGGCGGCCGTCGTCGCGGCACAGCGGCGGGCGCGGGCAGGTGAGATCACTCCCGACCTGGTAACCGAGACCGCGATCGCGGCACTGCGGACCCGAGGTCGTCCGGTGATCAACGCCACCGGCGTCGTGGTGCACACCAACCTCGGTCGAGCACCGCTGTCGGCGTCGTCTCGTCGCGCTGTGCTGGCCGCGACGGGGTGCACCGATGTCGAGTTCGACCTCGAATCCGGCCGGCGGGCTCGTCGCGGTCGTGCGGCGATGGCCGCGCTTGCCGCGGCGGTGCCCGACGCGGGCGCGGTGCACGTGGTGAACAACAACGCCGCGGCCTTGTTGTTGTGTGCCATCGTGCTGGCCCCCGGGCGGGAGATCGTGATCAGCCGAGGGGAACTGGTCGAGATCGGCGACGGGTTCCGTATCCCGGACCTGCTCTCCTGCACCGGAGCGAGGCTGCGTGAGGTCGGCGCGACCAACCGCACCAGCGTGGGCGACTACGCCGCCGCCATCGGCGAGCACACCGGGTTCATACTCAAGGTGCACCCCTCGAACTTCGTGATGACCGGGTTCACCGCGCAGGCGACCGTGTCGGAGCTGGCGGGTCTGGACGTGCCACTGGTCGTGGACATCGGCTCGGGCCTACTGCGGCCGCACCCGGTACTGCCCGCCGAGCCGGACGCCACCAGTGCCCTCGCAGCGGGCGCGGACCTGGTGACCGCGAGCGGTGACAA
The DNA here is from genome assembly GCF_052390155.1 of Actinokineospora sp. Taxonomy (NCBI): domain Bacteria; kingdom Bacillati; phylum Actinomycetota; class Actinomycetes; order Pseudonocardiales; family Pseudonocardiaceae; genus Actinokineospora; species Actinokineospora sp. The sequence goes on from NZ_JBQTHF010000084.1 coordinate 3,038, forward strand.
ACTACTCGGCGGCCCGCAGGCGGGATTGCTGCTGGGCGATCACGACCTGGTCGAGCGGATGCGGCGACACCCGGCCGCCCGTGCGTTGCGCGTTGACAAGCTCACGTTGGCGGCCCTGGAAGCCACGCTGCGCGGCCCGACGACGCCGGTCGGCGACGCACTCGACGCGGATCCGGGCGAGTTGCTCTCCCGTGCAAACGTGCTGGCCGAACGACTGCGCGAGGCCGAGGTCGACGCCATCGCGGTAGGCTCGACCGCTGCCGTCGGGGGCGGCGGGGCGCCCGGCGTACCACTGCCGAGCGCCGCTGTGAGCCTCCCTGAGCGATTCGCCACCCCGCTGCGAACTGGGACGATTCCCGTCGTCGGGCGGATCGAGCATGGCCGGTACCTGCTCGACCTGCGCTCGGTCGATCCCGCCGACGACGAGGACGTGATTCGAGCGGTACTGGCATGTATGTGATCGCGACCGCGGGACACGTCGATCACGGGAAGTCCACTCTTGTGCGGGCGTTGACGGACATGGAGCCCGACCGGTGGGCCGAAGAGCGCAGGCGCGGGCTGACCATCGGCCTCGGCTTCGCCTGGACCACCATCGACGGTGATCGCGTCGCGCTCGTCGATGTGCCGGGCCACGAGAGGTTCGTCGCCACCATGCTCGCGGGCGTCGGCCCGGTGTCGGCGGTGCTGTTCGTGGTCGCGGCGGACGAGGGCTGGATGCCGCAGTCCACCGAGCACCTTGCCGTGCTCGACGCACTGGGGGTGCGCCACGGCGTGCTGGCGATCACCCGGGCCGATCTTGCGGATCCCGGGCCTGCCAGGGCACGTGCGCTGGAGCTGATCTCGCGAACCAGCCTGGGAAACGTCGACTCGGTGGCGGTGAGCGCGGTCACCGGCTCGGGCATGGCGGAACTCCGCGCAGCGCTGTCCACGCTGGCACGGTCGCTCCCGCCGCCGGACCTCGGCGCCGATGTCCGGCTCTGGGTCGATCGCGCCTTCGCCATCGATGGTGCGGGCACGGTGGTCACCGGGACACTGGCCGCGGGAACCATCCGAACCGGCGATGCCCTCGTCCTGGCAAGCGGCCGGTCCGTGCGGGTGCGCGGCGTGCAGGAACTCGGCGAGCAGGTGGCTACCGCGACCGCCGTGGCCAGGGTCGCGGTCAGCCTCCGAGGCGTCGATCGGACCGCGGTCGGCCGCGGCGATTCGTTGATGACACCCGACGTGTGGCTGACGAGCGATCTGATCGACATCGCCGTGCACCCGGCAAGCGCTGGGGACCTTCCCGAACGTCTGGTCATGCACATTGGCTCCGCGGCCGTCCCTATACGCCTACGTCCACTGGGGACAGCGACGGCGAGGGCACAGTTGACGGTCGCGCTACCGCTGCGGGTCGGTGATCGTGCCGTTCTGCGGGAACCGGGCCGCCACGAGCTGGTGGTCGCGGCCGATGTCCTCGACATTCGGCCACCTACGCTGCGGCGGCGTGGGGCCGCTCGTCGCCGTGGAGCCGACCTGGATCGGCTGCGATCCGGCGATCCGACCGAGTTCCATCTGCGGCAGCACGGTTTCCTGCACGAGCAACGACTCCGGGCCATGGGCCTGCCCACGCCGGACAGCGCGACCGTGGGCGGCTGGCACGCCGACGCCGACCTGCTCACCGAACTGGGCGGACGGATCGGCTCCGAAGTGGACGGCTGGTTGGCCGAACGCCCGCTGCGGCAGGGCATGCCGGTCACGATACTGTCGCAGCGCCTGGAACTGCCGGACCCGGTGCTTCTCCCGCCGATCGCCCGCGCCGCGGGCTTGATCGTGGCAAGCGGTGAGGTGCGCCGAGACGGGACTCGGTCGTTGCCAGGCCCGGTGGCAGCGGCGGTGGCAGCGGTGGTGGCGGAGCTTCGGGACACGCCCTTCGCGGCGCCGGACGCCAACCGACTCCGCGAACTCGGGCTAGGGCAGCGGGAGTTGGCCGCAGCGGTACGCGCCGGGCATCTGGTCAAAATCGCCGACGGGATCCACCTGCTGCCCGACTCGATCGTGCGCGCCGCGGGCGTCGTGGCCTGCCTGGCGCAGCCGTTCACCATCAGCGCCGCGCGCCAGGCGCTGAACACGACTCGGCGCGTCGCCGTACCGTTGCTGGAGCAACTCGACGCGCGCGGGGTGACCGAGCGCGGGTCCGACGACACCAGGACCGTCCGCAAGACCACGCCGTAACCCCTTTGTAAGCACCACTCATCGCTCGCCGTGCGCGCGACTGTGCACTATCAATGTGACCGGCTGACCATGGTCCGAGCGTCATACCCAAAGATGTCCGTCAGAACCTGCTCACGAAACGAGTCCGAAATGGCTGATACTCATCACGACGTCGCGCGCCGAGCCGACGGAGCCATGGTCTCACCAGCAATGCTGTCCGGTGGCTTCGCCGCCCTTCGCGTCTTTTTCGGCGGGGTGTGGCTCACCAACGGACTGGCCAAGGTCGTGTTCAACGTTGACAGCAACATCGACCTCGGCTTCGTATCGTTCAACCTGATCAACCAACCAGCCGCCCGGTCGATCCTGGAAGGTGCCTCGGCCAACACCTTCCAGCCCCTGCGCTGGATCTACCAGGATGTCGTACTGGCCAACTGGGCGTTTTTCGCCTGGTTCCTCACCGTCGCGGAGATCGTGGCCGGAATCGCGCTGCTGCTCGGGATTGCGAGCCGGGCGGGCGCAGCCATTGGGCTGGCCCTGATTGGCCCGATCTGGATCATGTTGTTGGACACGAACCTGTACCTCTGGGCATACCCGGTCGAGTTGCTCCCGCTGCTGCTGCTGGCCATCGTGCCCGCGGGTCGCCGCTTCGGGCAGGACCGCAAGCTGGCCGCTCGCTTCGGTGGTAGGTGGCCGTTCTGAAACCGACCGGACCGCGGACGTGCCTTGGTCCGGGCACATCCGCGATCCGGTGTGGTGTTGCGCGAAGGTGCCCGACCGGACACCGAGTTCTCATGCTCAACGGATGTTGAGCGCGACGTCGTCTCCGACCGGCCGGTTCTCGATCAGTCTCACCAGTGCTTTGGCTGGAACGTCGAGTGGTCGCGTGGTCCTGGTGATGAGCAGGTCGGTATCGAGTGCGCCGTCGTGCACGGTCGGCCCGAACGGGCTCCAGAACGCGCCGTCAACGGTGATCGTCAGCTCGGCAGGCAGATCCACCTGCTTGGCGGTGACGCCGAGGTCATGGTCCACTGCGCGGCCGCGCCGGACAATGGGCCGGATGATGTGGTCGTCATCCGGCACACCAAGGTCGCGGTGCAGGGCGCACAACCGGTCCAGGTCGGCGTCCTCGATGGACTCGACCGTGGTGGCGATCCGAACCTGGATGCCTTTGTCGACCAGTCGTGGCACGGACTCGACGACCTTGCGGAAGTTCTCCGGCCCGCGCATCTCGTCGTTGTCGTCGGGATCCGGCCGGTCCAGGGATATCTGCAGGGCGACCGGCCGCCCGAGGATCGGATCCAACTGCGGCAACCGCTTGGTGGGAAACAGCGTGCCATTGGTGAGCACGAGGACGGGCAGGTGCTCGGACATCTCGGCCAGCGCGTCAGGCAGCCAGGTGAGCAGAAACGGCTCGCCTCCGGTGACACCGAGATCGGTGAAGCCGTTGGCTGCCGCCTCGCGGGCGACCTCGACCATGCGGCCGCGGCCGAGTTCGCGACGCGCCACCCGTGGGCCGGACTCGGTCAGGCAGTAGGTGCAGGTGAGATTGCAGTTGTAGTTGGCATAGAGCCACACCCTGCCGGGCAAGGTGCCCTCGACTATCGCGGTTGCGATCGCGTTCACAGCAGCCCCTCGGTGTCGAGCCTGCGCAGCGTCGCCTCGTCGGTGGGCAGGTCCAACGGGGTGGCGAACCTGTTGAGCATCAGCGTCGTCCCTGCCAGCAGTGTCAGTTCGACGATCTCGTGGTCGGCGAAGTAGGGGCGCAGCGCCACACGCAGTATTGGGGCAACCGGCCCCTTGCCGAGGGTGACCGCATCGACCCAGTCGAGCATGGCGCGCTCGGCTGGATCCGCGATCACGTCGAGTCCGATCTCTCCGCGCAACGCGCGGATCTCGTCGTGACTGAGGCCTGCGTCGAGCGCGACCGTGGAGTGTGCGTGGACGCAGTAGCGGCATTCCATCAGCGCCGATACCCGGACGATCACCAGTTCCTTGGTTCGCCAGGACAACGCGGACGGTCCGAGCACCGCGCCGATGAACGGCACGGCCACCTCGAGCAGTTCGGGAACCTGGGCGAGCGCGGCCACGATCGGCCCGGGATCGCCACCCTCGAAGTACGGCCGGGCGAGCAGCGGAACCTGACCCGCACGCACTAGGACGACTGTGCTCATCGACTCTCCGATCGTGTGCTCCGACCGACCGGAGTCGCCACGATGACTGACCATAGGTCAGCCGCCGCTCGCCGCACCAGGACCGCAGGCCATGTCACACGTCTGTAAGGAATGGCCGGGGGCAATCGTGGTGCAATGCAGATGGCGAACAGGATCTCTACAACCGTTGGAGAACACGGGTATGCGTAGGCTTCTCGTGCTGATCATGGCAGCGTTGCTCGTCACGGCCGGGTGTGCGGCGGTAGGGGACCGGGCCGTGACCGCCAACGGGCTGCCGGGCACACTGCGCGTTGGCCTGATCCCGAACATCTCCCCGGATCAGCAGCGTGCGAAGTACCAGCCGTTCGCCGAACACCTACAACGGCGGCTCGGTGTACAGGTGGAGTTGTTCGTCGCGGCCGACTACGCGGGCGTGGTCGCCGCGCTGGCAGGCGGTCGGCTCGATGTGGCCTATCTGGGCGGACTGACCTATGTCCAGGCCGAGCGGCAGGTCGGGCTGACCCCACTGGTCACCGAGGTCGATCACGAAACCGGGACACCGCAGTATGTTTCCGCCGTCGTCGTCCGGGCCGACTCACCGGCGCGGGACATCCGCCGGGACATCGTCGGCGCGGGCCGGTCCTTCGCCTTCGGCGACGTCAGCTCCACCTCTGGCAGCCTCTATCCTCGGATCATGCTGATCGACGCGGGCGCCAACTGCTCGCCACAACGGGTGCAGGAGTGCCCGCCGCTACGTGCGGTGAGCTTCACCGGCGGGCACGATGCCACCGCGCAAGCCGTGCTGAGCGGCCAGGTCGACGCAGGCGGCGTCGAGTTGCGGATCCTGCATCGCCTTGAGCGCGAGGGCAAGGTACCCGTGGGCGCGCTGCGGGTGATCGATGAGCGCAAGGTCCAGGGCTACCCGTGGGTGATGCGCACCGACCTCGGCCCCCAAGCGCGGCAAGCCCTGACCGACTCGTTCACCGCGATCGACGACTCCACATTGCTGGACCTGTTACGCGCCAAGCGCTACGTGGCCGTGACCCCGGCTGACTACGACGAGGTCAGGCGCAAGGGCGCCGAACTGGGCCTTGTGGAGACCGGCAGTCGTTAGCCGCTGCCCGGCAACCCGGAGGAGCGACATCGAGATCAGGATCGATCAGTTGAGCGTGTCCTTTCCGGCGTCCAGACTCGCGGTGGACCGGCTCACCCTGCATATCGCCGAGGGTGAGCGGGTGGCACTGCTCGGGCCCTCGGGTGCGGGCAAATCGACGCTGCTGCGCGCGCTGCTGGGCGCCGTGCCGATTCGCGGCGAGGTTCGCGTCGGTGCGCTCGATCCCTATCGCAGCGAGCGGAACGCCCGTACGGTCCGCGCCGCGACCGGATTCGTTCGCCAGGGCAACGATCTGGTCCTCGGCCTTTCGGCTCGGCTGAACGCGATCATGGGAACGTCGGCGACCTGGCGTTGGCGCGACTGGCCACGTGCGCTCGCTGGCGGCACACCCCCATCGCTCGCGCGCCGACTGGACACACTTGCCTTGTCGCACGGCATCGCGGACTGCCTGAGCCAGCCCGCCCGCACTCTGTCCGGCGGACAGCGCCAGCGCGTCGCACTAGTTCGAGCGCTGCTGGGTGCGCCGCGCTTGTTGCTGGCCGACGAGCCGACCAGCGGACTCGACCCGGTCACTGCGGCCGCCGCGGTGGACGCGCTTCGCGACGCCGACGACCGTGACCGGCCGGTGACCGTCGTCGTCGCCACCCATGACCTCGCCGTCGCTCGACGGTTCCCCCGAATCGTCGCCCTGCGAGACGGCAGGCTCGTCTACGACGGGCCGGTGCTCGACGACCCCACCGCGGCCTTGATCTACGGCAGCCAGGGGTGATGCGCATGGAGCCCGAAGAGTTGACCCAGCCCCATACCAGGACAACCGATTCGCCCGACCGCAGGGAGGGCGCACCCGGCATTCGATCCGCAAACAAGTCGCGCAGGCACGTCACCCACTGGAGCGCGGCGGGCGCGGTGCTGATCGTGCTGGTCTGGTCCGTGCAGGGAACCGGCATCAGCCTCGGCGCCCTGGTCGACGGGCGGGAAGGCGGCCTGCGCCTGCTACGGGGTTTCCTGCGGCCCGATCTCACCTGGACTTTCCTCGCCGACGTCGGCGCCGCCGTCCTGCAGACCGTGCAGGTCTCCCTCGCCGGACTGGTGCTCGCCGCACCCATCGGACTCGGGGCCGCCCTGCTCATCGCGGGCAATGTCGGCGCTCCTGCCTGGATGCGCTCGACCGCCCGCACCGGCGCAGCGGTTCTTCGCGGCGTACCTGACCTGCTGTGGGCACTGCTGTTCGTCGCCACGATTGGGCCGGGACCTGCCGCGGGAGCGCTCGCCATCGCCGTTCACGGAGCAGGCTTACTGGCCAAACTCGGCGCCGAGCAACTCGAAGCCGTCGACCCCGCTCCCGTCGAGGCGGTGCGACTCACCGGGGCAGGCCGGGGGGCCACAGCCGCGCTGGCCATCGTCCCGCAGGCGCGAGCCGGACTCTTTTCGCTCCTGCTTTACCAGTGGGAGTGCAATATCCGCACCTCGACCGTGCTCGGTTTCGTCGGTGCGGGCGGGATCGGCCAGGAACTGGCCATCTCTCTCAAGCTGTTCCGCTATGACGAACTGTCGACCTTGATCATCGCCGTCCTCGCGATGATCCTCATCGTCGATCTGTTCTCCCGAGTGATCCGGCGACGAATGGGCGCCGCCACCTGATCCGGTGTGCACGGTAGTGAACCGCACTGGGACGAGATGGAGGCTCTAGTCCTATGGGTAACCATTCAGGTGAGAGGCCCCGCCATAGACATGTTCGCCGAACTCGAAGCGGGTGACGGGGGCGCGGCGGGGGCCTATTCGGCCAAGATATCGGTGCAGAACCGCGGTGGCCGGGCGTGTTCGCTGACCGGGACCGGCACGCTGAAGCTGGTGCCCGCCGAGGGTGGCGCGGGCCTCGGCATCAAGCAGGTCGCGGCGGTCGCAGGCAAGCCGTCTTCGCAGGTCACGCTGAGGCCCGAGGGCTACGCCTACCTGGGCGTCGAGTTCCCCACGTCCGCGCGCGGCGGGGCGCTTCCGGCGCAGTGTCTCAAGGGCAAGTGGAGCTTCATGACGGTCACCCTGCCCGGAAGCGGCGAGGAACTGGACGCGCTCGCCCGCGGGGAAGCCGACCTGTACTCGCCGGTCTGTGGCCCGGTCGCCGTCACGCCCTGGTACGCGGACCCCGAGTGATCACGCTCGTCGGGGGATGACGGCCCGGCCGTCGACCGCTCGCGAAGCCGCACCGCTGGTCGTGGGGGGGGGGGCGGCGGGCCGCCCCCCGCCCCCCCGTGGGGGGGGGGGGGGGGGGGGGGGAGTCCGGGGGGGGGGGGGGGGGGGGGCGGGGGCAGGCGGGCGGCGGGGCGC
>NZ_JBQTHF010000085.1:0-59653 GCF_052390155.1 Actinokineospora sp.
AACACCACGGCTGGCCCATCGTCATCAAACCCCGAGCCGAAAGCTCCAGCGCGGGCGTCGTCATCGCCCACCGCCCCACCGACATCCAGATGCCCGCCAACGCCATGGTCCAGGCGTTCCACCCGGGTCGGATCTACTACGTCGACGGCGTCTTCGACGGAACCAGACTCGACATCTGGACCGCGTCCCGCTACCTGCAGTCCTGTGTGGACTTCCGGTCCGGTTCGGTGCTCGGCGGGGTACAGGAGGACGACCCCGAGATCCTCGACCGCGTCGGCGCGTTCGCCGAACGCGCCCTGCGCGCGCTGTCCAACCAGCCGGTGGTCGTCCACTTGGAACTGTTCGTCGACGGCGACCGCTGCGCGTTCCTCGAAGTCGGCGCCCGGGTCGGCGGCGGCGAGATTCCCTTCCTGTGGCGCGAGGTGCACGGCTACGACCTCATGGCGGCCGCGTTCCAGATCGCCATCGGGCAACGTCCGCAGCCGGTGCTCCCGTTCGACCGCGGCGGGGAGATCACGGGCGAACTGCTCGCCCCGGCACCCGCCCGGCGCCCGTGCCGCATCCTGGAGGCCACCCCGATGGTCGGCCGGGTGCCGTGCCTCTACGCCGAAGACCTGCTCCGGCCCGGGGACGTGCTGCCGAACGCGGACGCCTACTACGAGCACGTCGGCGGTCGGTTCCGGTTCCGCGGCCCCACCAGCGCGGCGGTCGAGGCGGCCATCGAGGCCACCGCCCGCGAGTTCCGGGTGCGCGCTGAGCCACTGCCCGTGGCGGCGGCGGCGTAGCCGTGACCGACCCGGCAGGTCTCATGCGCAACAAGAACTTCGCCAAGTTCTGGTTCGGTGAGACAGTGTCCCTGTTCGGTGTCCGGGTCACCGCCTTGGCGCTGCCGCTGACCGCCGTGCTCGTCCTCGACGCCGGCCCAGAGGAACTGGGCTTGCTCTGGTTCGTCACCTACTTGCCCTATCTGGTGGTGGCGATGCCGCTCGGCGTGCTGGTCGACCGGCGTCCCAAGCGGCCGTTGATGATCGCGGCGAACCTCATCCGGGGTGTCCTCATCGGACTGGTCCCGGTACTCGCCGTGCTCGATCTCCTTACCCTGACCGCTTTGTTCGTGATCACTTTCGGCGTCGGCGTCTGCACCGTCCTGTTCGACGTCTGCTGGCAGTCCTATGTCCCGGTCATCGTTGCCCCCGAGCACCTGATGGCCGCCAACGGCCGCGTCACCGCGAGTTGGTCGGCCGCCGAGTCGGCTGGCCCCGGTCTGGGCGGCCTGCTGGTCCAGGTCCTCACCGCGCCGTTCGCGCTGATCGTGAACTCGGTGTCGTACCTGGTGTCGGTGGTGTCGCTGTGGTCCATCCGCGTGCCCGAGCACGTGCCCAACGCGACCGGGAGGCATGTCGGCCGGGAGATCATGGACGGGCTCACCTTCGTGGTGCGTCAGCCCTACCTCCGGGTGATCGTGCTGAGCGGCGGCCTCTACAACTTCTTCTACGTCTTCCTCGAAGCACTGTTCGTCGTCTACGCGGTGCGGGTGCTGGAGTTCGACGCGGGGCTCATCGGCCTGGTCATGTCGCTGGGCGCCATCGGCGGCGTGCTGGGCGCGGGCGTCGCGTCCACGCTGGTCAAGCATCTGCCATTCGGCGTGGTCTACGTGGTCGCGGACCTGGTGGGGGTATGCGGCCCGCTGCTGATCGCGGCCGCGTCGGGCTCCAAGGTGGTCACCGCCGTGGTGGTGACCGTCGGGTTCTTCATCATGCGCGCGGGCTCGGCGATCTCCAACACCGCGAGCATCAGCCTGCGCCAGACCGTCACCCCGCCGGAGCTGATGGGGCGGATGAACGCGGGCATGCGCACGCTCATGTGGAGTCCGCAGACGCTGGGCGCGCTCGCGGGCGGCTTCATCGGCGGGTTCGCCGGCCTGCGCGCGGGGCTGTGGATCGCGGGAATCGGGACCGTTTTGTCCGTACTGCCGCTGCTCTTGTCCAGAATTCCGCACATTCGCGAGTTGCCCGCCGCCGCCCGACCGGCCGACAATGCGCAAATTCAGCAAGAATTCGTCTGACCAGGAACTTTTCACGGCAGATCCATGAATTTCGCTCTGTCGGCCGGGACATGGTCTGCGAAATACTCTGAGCCATCCACTCCCGCTGCCGTGAGTCGAGCAGCCGCGAGGCGACAAGGAGACCACCGGTGACAGGACTTGGCGCCAGTCCGCTTTCGGCGGTTCCCGCCGCGGTCGAATCCGACCCGCCGGTCCGACTCCACGCGAGTGAGAATCCCTATGGCGCGAGTGCCGCGGTGCACGCGGCCCTGGTTCGCGAACTCCCGAACATCAACCGATATCCCGACGGCACCGCGCGGGCACTGGTCGACGCTATCGCCGAACATCACGGAGTCGGCGGCGATCAGGTCAGTGTTGGAAACGGCGTCGACGAGATCATTCTGCTCCTGGTCATGGCACTGCGAAGATCAACCCATCCCGGCCTGGTCACCGACGCGACATTCCAGAGCTATCACGCGAGCATTTCCGCGATGCGGGAAACAGCCACCACCTGTCCGCTCGACGGCTATCGGCTGCCGGTCGCCGAAATCGCGGCACAGCTCGACAACGGGGCCGGATTCGCGTTCGTGTGCAATCCGCACAATCCGACCGGGACGGTGCTCACCGGAGCCGAACTGGAGTTCCTCGCCGCCGCGGCCCGGGGTGGCTCGACGCTGATCGTCGACGAGGCCTACGCGGAGTACGCGGGCGCGGAATTCGCCTCCGCACTTCCCCTGGTCGCCGGGGACGCGTCTGTCTGCGTGCTGCGGACCTTCTCGAAGGCGTACGGCCTCGCCGGGCTCCGAGTCGGCTACGTCATCGGCCCACCGCAGCTCGTCGCCCAGATCGGTCACCTGCGCCGGGCGCTGCCCTACAACGTCAACCGGCTCGCCCAGACCGCCGCCGTCGCCGCGCTGGCCGACCAGGACTTCGTCCGGCGCACGACGAAGCTGACCGTCGAGATCCGCGAGTGGTTCGGCCGGGAACTGACCGCGCTCGGCCTGAACTGCGTTCCCTCGAATGCGAACTTCCTGCTCGTCGAATTCGGCGAGGACAGCAGCGAGGTCGCGGCGGCGTTGCTCGCCTGCGGATACCACGTGCGCGACACGACCGGCATGGGCCTGCCCGGCCATATCCGAATCTCGATCGGCACCCGCGGCGAGATGGTCACCCTGCGGCACGAAATCGCCGACCTGCTGGCTCGCCGGGACGAACTCAGCCCCGTCGCCTGACTGGGGTGCCGAACGATGATCCGCGCCAACGCAATTGTCCCAGGATAAGAGGTCCGCACATGCTCGCCGCATCACTCTACAACGCCTACGCGACGTCCTCCGCTGTCTGCGCCGCTGTGCAGACCGGCCTGCTCGATGCCGTGCACCAAGACCTTAAAGTGGACATCGAGGAATTCGCGGCCGCGGGTGATTTAGACAGCTATGTGCTGCGGGGGGTGTGGGAGGCGCTGGCCCGCGAGCAGATTCTCTCGGTCGTACAGGCGGAGCCGCTGATCATCACCAAGGGCGCCGAGTTCGACGACATCTGGCTCAACAAAGGCTATTTTCTGTGGCTGGTCCGCGGCTACGGCGACATGCTGAGCCGGGTCGGCGAACTCGCGCACAACAGTGCCCGTGCGGGCGTTTTCGGCGCGCGCAATGGGCGCGCCATCGCCCAAGCGGGCAAGGACTACGGCGCGCATTTCGTCTGCCCGATCGTCAACGACCTGATCGCGGGCCTCGATTTCGAGGTGCTGGCCGACCTCGGCTGCGGAAGTGCCAACCGCATCATCCAGTTGGCGGGCCGGTATCCCACCAAGCGGTTCATCGGCGTCGAGGTCGACTCCGGCGCGGTCGACGTCGCCCGCGCCGCGGTCGCCGCCGCGAACCTGTCCGACCGGGTCGAGATCGTCCAGGACGACGTCCGCAAGTTGCGCGAACGCCCGGAGTACGCGCACGTCGACACCGTGCTGTCGTTCTTCCTCGGCCACGACTTCTGGCCGCGGGAGGACTGCCTCGCGACGCTGGACCAGATCCGCGTTCGGCTGCCGCGGGCCCGCGACTTCCTGCTCAGCGACACCTACCACTCGGCGTCGGTCACGCCCGACCCGCCGATCTTCACCTCGGGGTTCGAGCTGACGCACGCGGTCATGGGCCAGCGCGTCCCGACCATCGAGCAGTGGGTGGATCTGTTCGAGGACTCCGTCTGGGAACTGCGGAGCCGGACCGCGCTGGACATCGCCTACAGCGAGATCTTCCACCTGGTTCCCAAGCCGTAGCTCAGTCCTTGCGCGCCCTGCTCGGCGCGACGCGCGGGGGCTCGTTGGGCTGCTTGGGATACACCGGCGGCCACGGCGCGTCCATCAGGCCGCCCGCCAGGTCGCGGCGGGACCAGTCGAGCAGCGGATCGAGCGCCTGGGGGCGCTCGGCGATCCCCGCCCACGGGTCGCCGCGCTCGGCCAGCCGGGCGGGCACGGTCGCGATCGTGAGGCTGTCGGGGTCGACCGTGTCCAGCTCGTCCCAGCCGATCGGCGTCGACACCTGCGCGCCGACCCGCGGCCGCACGCACCACGCGCCGAACACCGTCTTGTGTGGAGCGTTCTGGTTGAAGTCGACGAACACGCGCGCGCCGCGTTCCTCCTTCCACCACCGGGCGGTGACGAGGTCGGGGTGGCGGCGCTCCAGCGCGCGGGCCAGCGCGACCGCGGCTGCCCGCACCTCGTAGCTGTCCCACCGCGGCAGCAGCCGCGCGTACACGTGCAGGCCGCGTGCGCCCGAGGTCTTCACGCGCGCCTCGATGCCCACCTCGGCGAGCAGGTCCCTGGTCAGCGCCGCCACCTCGCGCACCTGCGCGAACCCCACTCCGGGCGACGGGTCGAGGTCGATCCGCAGCTCGTCGGCGACCTGCGGGGCGGCGGCGTGGAACGGCCAGACGTGGAAGCCGATACAGCCCAGGTTCACCGCCCACAGGATGTGCGCCAGGTCGGTCGCCACGAGCGCGTTGCTGGTCGTGCCGTTGGGCGTCACCACCTCGGCGGTCGTGAGCCACGACGGCGCCGACTTGGGCGCCCGCTTCTGGAACCACGACTTGCCGCTCGCGCCATCCGGGTAGCGCTCCAGCAGCAGCGGCCTGCCGCCCACCGCGGCCAGGAACGGCTCGGCGACAGCCAGGTAGTACCGGACCAGGTCGAGCTTGGTCTCCCCGCGCTCGGCGAAGAACACCTTGTCGGGGTGCGTGATCGTGACCTCGGTCCCGGCCACGTCGATCGTCAGGTCGCCCGGTGACACTGGTTCGCTCACGGGTTCGTCCGTTCGCCGAACAGCGCGGCCAACTCGGCGGGCGCCACCGCGTCGAGTTGGGCGTAGGTGCACGACTCCGGCGTGCGGTCCGGCCGGAACCGCACCAGTCTGCCGCCGTGCCGGAACCGGCCGCCCAGCACGTGTTCGTAACGCACCTCGGCGACCGTCTCCGGTCGCAGCGGCTCCCACGACAAGTCCTTTGTGGAGTTCCAGCGGCTCTGCCCGCCGGTCATCCGGCCACCAGCGTCGGCCCACGCCTGCGCCCAGGCCCGCCAGGGATGCCCGTCGAGCGCGTTTTCCCGCAGCGGCGCCAATTCCGCGACCAGCTCCGCGCGCCGGGCGACGGTGAAGCTGCTGGCCACGCCGACGTGGTGCAGCACGCCGTCGCCGTCGAACAGGCCAAGCAGCAGCGAGCCGACGCCCACACCGTCCTTGTGCCAACGGAAGCCCGCCACCACGCAGTCGGCCGTGCGCTCGTGTTTCACCTTCCACATGACCCGCTTGTCCTGCAGGTAGGGCAGATCGGCGGGTTTGGCCATCACCCCGTCGAACCCGGCGCCCTCGAACCGGGTGAACCAGTCCTGCGCGACGTCGGGGTTGTCGGTCAGCGGAGTGAGGTGAAGCTGCCTCGCCGCCGAGCCCCCGGTGTCGCCGAGGACGCTAGCCAGCAGCCGCCGCCGCTCGCTGAACGGCTCGGCGGTGAGGTCGCGGTCGTCCAGCGCGAGCAGGTCGAAGGCCACGAAACCCGCCGGGGTCTCCGCCGCCAGCTTCCGCACCCGCGAAGCCGCCGGATGCAACCGATTCTGCAGCGTCGCGAAGTCCAACCCCGCCCCCGTGACGACGACGATCTCACCGTCCACAACGCACCGCCGTGGCAACTTCTCGATCAGCAGCTCGACCAGCTCGGGGAAGTACCGGGTCAGCGGTCGGTCGTTGCGCGAGCCCAACTCCACCTCGTCGCCGTCGCGGAACACGATGCAGCGGAAACCGTCCCACTTGGGCTCGTACACCAGGCCCGGCAGGCGCGGCACCTCGTGCACGGCCTTGGCCAGCATCGGCTTCACCGGCGGCATCACGGGCAGGTCCACGAGCTGACCCTAGAACGCCGACGACCACTCCGACACCACCTGGGCTTTCGTCGGGCCGCCTTCCCCGACCGGCCCTCGCACCCCAGCGTGTGTTCTGGACCCAGCGGCGGTCGGGGGCGTCAGTGTTTGGCGAGGCCGCCGACCAGGAGGTTGACGCCGAGGCGTAGGCGGTGGCGGAGGCGGTCGGGGTGGGCGATGTCCACCTCCAGGCCGTAGATCAGCGACAGGGTGACATGGGCGATCTCGCTCGCGTCGGTGCCGTGCAGGTCGACTTCGCCGCGGGCGGCGGCGGCTTCGATGGTGTTGGTGAGCAGGTCCAGGATCGCGGCGGTGAAGTCTTCGACGAGTCCGCCCGACAGCCGCGCGCCGGCGTCGAGCAGTTCGGCGGCGTGCGGGCTGTCGCGCCATAACTTGAGGGTCAGCTCCAGTTTGGCGGCCAGCACCGCGTGCAACCGGTCGGCGAGGGAGGCGTCCGCCGCCACGGCGGCGACGGCCTGCGCGACGGCGCCGTCGAAGAGCCTGGTCCCCAGCCTGCGGAACGCGTCGTCCTTGTTCCGTACGTACTGGTAGACCGCGGGCCTCGACATCGCCGCCGCGGCGGCGATGTCGTCCATCGTGGTCCGGCGCACCCCGTGCCGGGCGAAGCAGGCATACGCCGCGTCCAGGATCCGGTCAATCGGCTCGTCGGGCATGTCGAGGAATATCGCACGAGACGCCTGCCGCGCGTTCCAGGACCTCCAACACGGTGTCGCGCAGGAGGGCGACCTTGTAGCCGGTCTGCGGCAGTGGCGCGCACCGCAGGGTCGACTTCTCGGCGGCGGCCCGCAGCGTGGCGGGGTTGGCGACCTCCCCGATCAACGCGGACTCCACCTCGGGCAGCCGCAGCGGGGTGTGAGCAACGCCACCGACCGCCACCGCCGCGGCGGCGATGACCCCGGAGTCGGCGTCCACCACGAGCCGGGCCACCGCCTCGACCAGCGGCCATTCCGCCTCGGCGCGGCCGATCGCCCGGTGGTAAGCGGCCCGCTCCCCCGCGATCGGCGCGGGCAGCTCGACGGCCAGCAGCACGTCGGCCGGGCCGAGCAGGTGGTCGCGGGTGGGGTCGGAACCGTCCCCGTAGAGCTGGGCGACGGGCAGCCTGCCGCGGCCGTGCACCTCGACCCGGGCACCGTCGTAGGCCAGCAGCGCCACCGCGATCGACGACGGGTGCGGCGCGACGCACGGCCCCTGGTCGATCACCGCGGAGTACAGGTGCGCCCCCTCGCGGGCCGGGCAGCCGTCACCGCCGGTCTGGAAGCAGGAGAACCGCGGGTTGCGGTAGTACCAGCAGCGGTTGCGCTGCAACAGGTTGCCACCGAGCGTGCCCGCGGCGCGGATCTGCGGTGTAGCCAGCCCGCCCGCGGTCGCGGTGAGCGCCGGATAGCCCGCGCGCAGCCCGGGATCGGCGGCGATCTCGGCGACGGTGGTCATCGCCGCGATCCGCGTCGACCCGTCCGGGAGCCGTCCCATGCCGCGCATCCCGGGCACCCCGCCCAGGTCCACGAACGGTCCGGTGGCGCGGCCGGTGTGCTGGCGAGCGGTGACGTCGGTCCCGCCCGCGCGCAGCTCACCGCCACGGCCCACGGCGGCAACTACAGAATCGAGGCTCATGCGCGAATCCCTTCGAGCAGCCGGTCCGGCCGGATGGGGAGGTCGAGCGGAGACCAGCCGGTGGCGGCGCGGACCGCGTTGCCGACCGACGCGGCCACGCCCAGGGTGGCCAGTTCGCCGATGCCGACGCCGCCGCCGGTGACGTGGCCCCAACCGTCCTGGTGGAAGTGGACGTCGATCTCCGGGGTGTCCCCGATGCCGGGGATGCGGTAGTCCTCCAGGTTGTCGGTCAGCACGATGCCGGTCGCCGGGTCGACGTGGCGCTGCTCGTAGAGCGCGAAGCCGACGCCCTGGATGATCGAGCCCTCGCACTGGCTGCGGGCCAGCCGCTCGGAGTAGATGTGGCCCGCGGCGATGCCGCCCCACACCCGGGTGGCGCGGACCTTGCCGAGCCGGGTGTCGACCTCGACCTCGGTGACGTGCACCGCGCCGCTGAATCCGCGGCCGATGGCCAGGTTGTCCAGGGCGAACGGGGTGACGTAGCCGCGGCGGTCCCGGACCCGCTTGCCGACGACGCGCACGCCGTCGGCGGCACCGAGGCGACCGGCCACCGAGCCGATGGGAACCCCGAGCGCGGCGCGCAGCCGGGTGGCGGCGTCGCGGGCCGCGGGCGCCACCGAGGGGGTGGTGCGGCTGCCGCCGGACATCGGCCCGTGTGCCGGGCCGGTGCGGCCGACGTCGACGCGGATCCGGTCGGCGGGCAGCCCGAGGTCGGCGCGCAGGATGTCGTGGATCACCGAGCGGATGCCGGTGCCCATGTCCTGCGTTGCCGTGCGGGCGACGACCACCCCGCCTTCGACGACCAGTTCGACCTTGGTCCCCGGGTCGAGGAAGTAGAGCCAGTTGGCGGCGGCCACGCCGACACCGCGGCGGAAGCGGCCGGTCTGCGAGCCGGGCGCGGGCCGCTGGGTCCACGCGGGCAGCGCGGCCGCCCAGTCGTAGAGCGCGTGCCGCTTGGTGTTGCCGTCCCACCGGCGGCGCAGCGCGATCGGGTCTTCGCCCAGCCGCAGCGCCATCTCGTCGACGGCCCGCTCCATCGCCCACGACATCGGCGGCCCGCCGGGGCCGCGGAACGGCGCGCCGGGCGCCTGGTTCGTCACCACGTCATAGTCGCGCAGCCTGCGCGGCGCGGTGCCGTACATGAGCCGGGCGAGCGTGGCGACCGTGGAGGTGACCGACACCCCGCCGTCGCCGTACACGTCCACGGTGAGCGCCGCCAGGTCGCCCTTCTCGTCGGCCAGCAGGCTCAACTCGGTGCGGGTGCCCGGCCGGTTGCCGGTGGCGACGAGCTCCTCGGACCGGTCGAGCACGACCCGGACCGGGGCGCCGGTCGCGCGGGCCAGCTCGACGGCCGCGACGATCTCGATCGTCATGGACGTCTTGGCGCCGAAGCCGCCGCCGACGTGCTCGGCCGCCACGTGCACCTGGTCGACGCTTAGCCCCCACTTCTTGGCGGCGGCTTCGGCGACCGCGGTGACCGCCTGGGTGGAGACGTGCAGCCGCAGGCCGCCATCGGGAAGCCATTGCGCGACACAGGAATGCGGCTCCAGGGCGGTGTGCACCTGCACGGCGGTGGTGAACGTGGCCGATACCAGCCTCGGGTCGTCCTTCGCCCGCGCGCGCTCGACGCGCTTGGCCGCCGCGCCGCCGCGCCAGCTCATCGAGGTCGGGCCGCGCAGGTTGTCGTTCCACTTCGCGGGCATCGTCGGGCCCTCGCTGGACACCGGGGCCGCCTTGCGCGCGGCCTTCGTCGGGTAGATCACCGGCGCGTCGGACTGCCGGGCGCGCGCGGTGTCGAACACCGCGGGCAGCTCGTCGTACTCGACGTGCACCTGGCAGGCGGCCTTCCTGGCCTCGGCCGCCGTCGGCCCGGTGACCGCCGCGATGGGCTGGCCGACGTAGCGGACCGTGCGGTCCGCGCCCAGCAGGTCGACCAGCGTGGTGCCGTCGGACACCTTCACCGAGCGGACCACTGCGTGCGCGGCGGCCGAGCGGACGATCACCCCGTCGAGCTGGCCGGGCAGCCGGACGTCGGTGGTGTACTTGGCCTGGCCGGTGATCTTGGCCATCGCCTCGATCCGGGCGCCCGGGGGCCCCTCGGCGTCGTGCGCGCCGGTGCACGCGGCGCCGATCGCGGCGTAGATGCCCTGGTAGGCGCCGCAGCGGCAGAGGTGCCCGGACATCGCGTCGGCGATCTCGGCGCGCGTGGGCGCGACGTCGCCGCGTTCGGCGCGCCACCGGTCGACGAACGCGGCGCCCTCCACGACGAAGCCGGGCGTGCAGTAGCCGCACTGCAGCGCGTCGTGCGCGGCGAACGCGCGCTGCACCGGATGGGTGCCCGCGAGGCCCTCGACGGTGGTGACCGACCGCCCTTCGAGCGCCGCGCACGGCAGCAGGCAGCTCACCTTGGGGGTGCCGTCGACCTGCACCGTGCAGGCGCCGCACACGCCCGCGCCGCAGACCAGTTTGGCGCCGGTGAGGCCGAGGCCGTCCCGGAGCAGACCGACCGCGGACTCGTCTGGATCGGCGGACACGGTGTGCACTGTGCCGTTGACCGTCACATCCACATGCACTCCTCGGGGCGCCGATGACTTCGTACTGACATGTTGACATTCAAACCACAAAACGTCAGATCGTCAACCCGCAATCACCCGAACGTGTGGAAGTCATCGGCGCTCTGGAGGTCGTGGGCACCCTGGCGTGGATGGCGTGGCCGAAGCCGCGCGACAGCCGGTGACCGCACCGGCCAAGCGGGGCGCACACCTGCTCGACGCCGTCGTCGAGGTCGTCGCCGATGGCGGCATCACCGCGGTCAGCATGCGTTCGGTCGCCGCGGCGGCCGGGGTGTCGCTCGCCCAGGTCCAGTACTACTTCCGCAGCAAGGACGAGCTGGTCGCGGCGGCGTTCGAGCACGTCAGCGAGGGTGTCGAGGGCCGTGCCGCCGACCTGGACACCTCGGGTCCGCCGCGGATGGTGCTGCGGCGACTGCTGGAGCTGTGGCTGCCCTCGACCGCCGAGCGGGCCCGGGACGCCCGGGTGTGGGTGGCGTTCACCGCCGCCGCCATGACCTCCGCGCCGCTGCGGGAGATCAACACGAGGATCGACCGGGACCTCCGGGCGGGCTTCTCCGGCCTGCTCCGCCAGGCCCAGGCGACCGGTGACCTCGACCCGGCCCTCGACCCCGACGTACACGCGGCCGTACTGCTCGCGGTGGTCGACGGGCTGGTCACCCAGGCCGTGCTCGCACCGGAAGACGGGCGCGCCGACCTCGCCGCGCGCGGGCTGGACGCCCACCTGTCCCGACTCTTCGCCGACCAGGAGCAGCCATGACGGGAATCGGGAGAGCACTGTTGGGTTCCTGCTCGGCGTCACCGTGACCCTCGGCAGCGCGGCGGCGGTGTTCGCCGCGGGAACGGCGGCGGGCCTGCTCCGGTGGACGACGCCGGATCTCGCCGCGCTGGCGGCCTTCGTGCTCGTCAACGGCCTCACGGCGGTGCGGCTCGAAGCGCTCCCCGAGGAACTCGCCCTGCGCGGCTACGCCTGGACCGCGCTGCGCGAACGACATCGGGCCGCGGTCGCCACCCTGGTCACCACCGCCCTGTTCCTGCTGGTACCCGGCGGTTCCATGGTGGTGCACGCCGCGATCACCCCGTCGCCGATCGGCTTCGTCCCGCGCGGGGAAGACCCGCTGTCCTACCTGATCCTGCTTGTCGTGTTCGGCCTGACGCTGATCGCGGCCAGGACGGCCACGGCGTCGGCCTCGCTGTGGACCTCGGTCGGCACTCATCTGACAGTGCTCACCGTCAACCGCATAGCCCTGTTCGGCGACGAACGCGGCGCGGGCTGGTCCGCCGAGGCAGGCCCCGAAGCGGTTCTCCTGGTCCCGGTGTACCTGTGCGTGGCCGCACTCGCCTTCCTGGTGATCAGACGAGGTTCGCGGCGCAAGCGCCCAGCAGATCGGTCAGCCGCCGCTGATCGCGCGGCGTGAGGTCGGCGACCATGCGCCGCTCGACCCGGTCGACCGCGCGGGCGGCCGCGCGCAGGCCGGATCGGCCCGCCGGGGTGAGCGTGACCGGGCGGGCTCGACCCGCGCTCGGCCGGTCGGCCACGGCCACCAGGCCGCCTGCCCGGAGTCCACTGAGGACGTCCTGAAGCGACTGTCTGGTCACGAAACACAACCGCGCGAGTTCAGCGGACGACGCGCCGGGACGGTCGGCCAGCGCGCGCAGGACGGCGTACTGGGACAGCGAAAGCCCGGTCGGACGCAGCTCCTCGTCGCACGCCTGGCGCAGCAACTGCTGGACGCGTTTGACCAGATATCCGGGCCGAGTCTCGGTCGGCGCTTGACTCATGTCAGGTACCGTACACATACTGGACGCTGTAAGGAACCTGACATGAAGGAGAGCACCGTGCCGACCGTGATCGACGTCGACGCCGACGTCACCACCCTCATCAACTGCTTCACCGTCACCCCCGACCGCCAGCGCGAACTGGTCGACCTCCTGGCGCGCGCCACCGAGGACGTGATGCGCCACCGGCCGGGATTCGTCGCGGCGAACATCCACGCCAGCCTCGACGGCACGCACGTGGTCAACTACGCGCAATGGGCGAGCGTCGAGGCGTTCCAGGCCATGCTCACCGACCCGGTGTGCCAGGAGCACATGTCCGCCGCCGGACAGCTCGGGTCGGCCGAACCGGTGCTCTACACGGTGGAGTCGGTGCACCACCACTGATCGGCGTAATGCCGCGCGAACCTCGGCGAACACCGGACCAGAAGCCGAAAGGCGACCGCCGAGCGGGCGGACGGAGACCCGTTGCCTGAGCGTGCCGAGCCGTGTGCAGATCGTGCATACTCCGTGCTCTTGATCTTGTCCACTCCCTAGCGTCGGCCGGGTCCGCCCGATCCCGCCGCCAAGGGAGTCGCCTTGACTGTCAACCGCCGCACCGTGATCCGCACCGGGCTCGCCGTCAGCGTGGTCGGTACCGCCGGGGTGCTGACAACCGTGCCGCTGGCCCCGGAGAGCGATGCAGCCGAGGCCGCCGCCGCGCCGACGATGTACCGCAAGACGACCTGGGGCGCCCGGCCCGCGAACGGCACGATCACGGTGCTCAACCGCAAGCCCGCCTACATCGTGGTGCACCACACCGACGGCCCGAACAGCAGCGACCGGTCCAAGGCGCACGCGTTCGCGGTCGCGCGGAGCATCCAGAACTACCACATGGACAGCAACGGCTGGGCCGACAGCGGACAGCAGCTCACCAACAGCCGCGGCGGCTACGTCATGGAGGGGCGCCGGGGCAGCGTGCCCGCGATCCACGGCGGCCGGACCCACGTCGTCGGCGCGAACGTGCTCGGCCGCAACTCCGAGGTCATCGGGATCGAGAACGAGGGCACCTACACCTCCGCCCAGGTGCCCGCCGCGCTGTGGTCGTCGCTGGTCAAGCTGGTGACCTACATCGCGAAGCAGTACGACCTCGCGCCGTCGCGGATCAAGGGGCACCGCGACTTCAACAGCACCGCCTGCCCGGGCAACGTGCTCTACCGCAGGCTGCCGGAGTTGCGCCGCGCGGTCGGCCAGTCGCTGGGCAGGGCGGTCGTCGAGGAGGCAACCTGGCCGCTGCTCGGCCCGGCCAGCACGGGCGCGCAAGTCCTTGCCGCGCAACACCTCCTGCGGGCGCACGGGGCGAAGGTACCGACCGACGGGGTGTTCGGGCCGGGCACCGTGGCGGCCGTCCGGCAGTTCGCGGTGCGCACCAACGTGGGCTACGAGCCGTGCTACGCCAGCCGCGCCGCCGACGAGCGCGGGCTGCTCGGCGCGGGCGAGTGGCCACACCTGGTACGCACCGTGCGGGTCGGCGACAGCGGCGACTTCGCCCGCGCCGCCCAGGTTCTGCTCGACGCGCGCGGTCAGCGGCAGGCGCAGTCCACCGTGGTCGACACCCGCACCTGGCAGGACCTGCTCGGCTGACCGACACTCGACGGCGACGGAGAAGGCGGTGCCATGACGACCATCAGCACCGAGGACCCCGTCGCGGTCGTCGGCGCCATCCACAGTGGCAACGTCGCGCGCTGCGCGGGCTGCCTGCCGAGCATCCGGCCCGGCCGCGGCCCGACTCGGCGACGACGACCCGGCCGCTACACCTGCTCGGGGATCTCCTGGGTGAACCACACGGAGGCGCCGTGGCCGATCGGCACCGCAAGGCAGGCGAGCAGGTAGCAGCAGTGCGAGCGTGCTCCAGCCCGCCGAGCACCACGGCGACGGCGACCTTGGGCGGGGTCAGGGGACGCGCACGACCTGGCCGGCGTAGTTGAGGCCCGCCCCGAAACCGACCAGCAGCGCCAGCCCGCCCGCCGCCACCGCGCCGCTGCTCACGAGCTGGTCGAGGGCGAGCGGGATGGAGGCCGCGGAGGTGTTGCCTGCGGTGACCACGTCGCGCGCGATCGCCACCCCGTCGGCGAGGCCGAGCTTCTTCGCCATCAGGTCGATCATGCGCAGGTTCGCCTGGTGCGGCACGAACGCGGCCAGGTCGTGCACGTCCACCCCGGCGGCGGCGAGCACCCGTCTGCTCGCGGGGACCATCTCGGTGATCGCCCACCGGAACACGCGCTGGCCGTCCATCGTCAGGTTGGGCCTGGTCAGGCCGGGGTCGCGGCGGAACGCGCCCCAGGACGTGGTCATCGCCAGCGCGTCGCCGGCGCGTCCGTCGGCACCGCGGACCGCCGGGCTGATCCCCGGTTCGTCGGCGGGCCCGATCAGCATCGCGCCCGCGCCGTCGGCGAACAGGATCGCGACGTTGCGGTCGGCCGGGTCCACGATGTCGGTCATCCGCTCGACGCCGATGACGAGCACGTAGTCCTCCGCGCCCGTGCTCACCATGTCGTTGACCACGCCCAGCGCGTGGCAGAAACCGGCGCACGCCGCGGAGAGGTCGAATCCGCCCGCGGTTCGCGCGCCGAGTTCGTGCGCGACCGCGATGGCCAGCGGCGGCGTTTGCACCAGGTTCGACATGGACGCCACGACCACGCAGCCGATTCGGTCCGGTTCGATCCCCGCCTGCCCGCACGCCTTTCCGGCGGCCTCGACCGCCATGGTCAACAATGTCTCGTCGTCGGCGGCGAACCGGCGTTCCCGGATTCCGCAGCGCTCGACGATCCACTCGTCGGTGGAGTCGACGCGCCCGCACAGCTCCGCGTTCGTCACCACCCGGCTCGGCCGGTAGGCGCCGAGACCGAGGATGCGGGCGTGCCGCGGACGGGGTGCGCGCAGAGATCGGACAGCCATCGCTCACCTTCGATCGGGCCGACGGGGTACCGGGGTATTCGGAGCCGACCGACGGCCCGCCTGCCGCGCACCCGCCCGGACCGCGCCGAACCGCCCAGTCGACTCGGCGTTTCGGCGGCCACCATTGGCGCGTTCGGCGCAGTATCGCGCGGACCGTCACTTATTCGGCCTAACCGCGGACAGGGCCGCACTGGCGACCACTATGCCTGCCGAGTTGCCTCCAATGATGCCAACTTAGGTGACAACGGTCCGAATATCAACGGTTACTTTCCGTGACCTGAGCTACCCGCGGTCAGCGCAAGGGTGAAATCCCCTACTCCGCCCGGTCGGTCGCGGTCGGAATCCCCTATAACCCGCGAACGGCCTTGACGACCCCCGTACCGGCTGGTAGGACAATTCAATATCAGGTGCCCACCTGGACTCGGGAGGTGCTATTCGGCGAACGGGTACGTCCATTCGGAGTAAACGGCCGTTCACCAACCAAACCGCAGGTCAAGACAAGTTTCTGTGGTCTCGACCCGCTGCGGGTAGACCTTCCGAGAAGCCCTGAAGGAATCCGATGTAATTCCCGTTTACCATTCATGGCCCGCACTGTTGACGCGGACGCGAATCGGTGCACACTGTCGCACACAGCACCTTGCAACTAGTCTCGAACCGGCAGACACCGGTCGACAGACGTTTGTCGAAATACACGCGAACAACTGGGGAACGGGTGGCTGTGGGGATGCCGTCACCTCGCCTCCAGTCCATTTACCGGGCGCCTGTGCCGCAGGCAACGGAGGGGTAAATTGAACGACAACGAGCCGACGGATTTACACTTAATGGATTCGCCGCGAACTCGGGTGCTGGTCTCCATCGACAATGAGCTGATGCGGTACGGCCTCACCCAGATGCTGTCCGAACTGCCGATAGTCGGCTTCGTCCGGTCCGTCGGCGACTACGACGCCACCGCGGCGCTGCTGAGCGGCGGCCGGTTCGACGTGGTCGTGGTGTCGGTGGCCACCGCGGTCGAGGTGACCGAGCGGATCGTGCACGCGGCCAGACAGCACGGCGCGGCGTCGCTGCTGCTGCTGCGCCAGTCCGAGGACGCGCTCGCCCCGAACGTCGCCGCGCTCGACGTCAGCGGATTCCTGCTGGAGCCCGGCCTCAGCGGCGCCACGCTCGCCGACAGCCTGCAGAAGCTGCGCCGCGGCGACATGCCGATCCCCGGCGCGCTGGCCCTGCGCATCATCGACGAGCTGCGCACGGTGGGCAGATCCCGGTCGGATGTGCCGTTCATGCTCACCCCGCGCGAGCGCCAGGCGCTCAACCTGCTCGCCGAAGGGTTGAGCAACAAGCAGATCGCGCGGCGACTGGGCATCTCCGAGCACGGCGCGAAGCGGCACGTCGGCAACGTCCTGGCCAAACTCAACTGTCCGAACAGGACAGTCGCGGTGACGATGGCGCTCAACCACGGGCTGCTCACCGAGGACACCAGGTCCGCGACGCCGGACCCGGCCGTGGTCAGCCTCCGCCGCCGGATCGTGTCCGGCACCGCCAAGCACAGTCGAAGGGACGGGATCGCGTGAGCGCGCAGCGCAAGATCTGGCACAACGGGTCGCTGGTCGACTGGGACGAGGCGACGCTGCACGTCGGCTCGCACGGCCTGCATTACGGCATGGGCTTCTTCGAGGGCCTGCGCTGCCACGCCACCCCGGCCGGACCGGCGATCTTCCGGCTGACCGACCACCTGGCGCGGCTGGCCCGGTCCGCGGCCGCGTACCTGATCCCGCTGCCCTACGGCATCGACGACCTCGGCGAGGCGTGCAGGCAGGTGGTCAGGGCCAACGAGTTGACCGACTGCTACCTGCGTCCGGTGATGTACCTGGGCACCGGGGAGAACCCGTTCCGGGCGCCCTGGCACATCTCGATCATCCCGTCGGCGAACGGTCCGCTGGTCGGGGCGCCGAAGGACACCGGGGTCCGGGCGAAGGTGTCCAGCTTCAACCGCATCGCCACGAACGTCATCCCGCCCGCGGCGAAGGCCACCGGCCAGTACCTCAACTCCTACCTCGCCCAGCTTGAGGCCGTGACCAGCGGGTACGACGAGGCCGTGCTGCTCAACACGCAGGGCCAGGTGACCGACGGCTGGGCGCACAACCTGTTCACCGTGCGGGACGGCGTGCTGACCACGCCGTCGCTGTCCAGCGGCGCGCTGGCGGGTGTGGTGCGCGACACCCTGCTGACCCTCGCGGCCGAGGCGGGCATCGCGGCCGGGGCGGACATCCTCACCCGCACCGACCTGTACTTCGCCGACGAGTGCTTCCTCACCGGCACCGCGGCGGGCATCGTGCCGGTGGTCAACGTCGACGGGCGGCCGGTGGGCGACGGCAAGGTCGGGCCGATCACCCAGCAGCTCACCAGCCGCTACGCCGAAGTGATCACTGGGGCGACGGCCGACCACGCCGACTGGCGGGAACTGGTCTGATGACGGCGACGGCGGGCATCGACTCGGAGTTGGACTACCGGCGGCGGCTGCGGGACGCCCTGTCCGGGATCACGCCGGCGGCGGTGGCCGAGTGGGAGCGCGTCGGCCACCTGCCCCGGCGGGTGCTCGCCGACCTCGCCGCCGCGGACGTCTTCCGCGGCCGGTGGGCGCCCGGCGCGCAGGTCGGCATCCCGATGGTGGTGGCGATGGCGGAGGAGTCGGCCGAGATCTGCAGTGGACTGGCGCTGGCGGCCATGGGCCACAGTGAGATCTTCATCGGCGGCCTGCACTGGCTGGGCACCACCGAGTGGCACCGCACCCTGCTCGACGACGCGCTGGCGGGCCGGGCCATCGGCTGCTTCGGCTCGACCGAGCCGCAGGGCGGCTCCGACCTCGCGGGCATCCGAACCACGGCGACCCGCACGCCGGAGGGCTGGCACCTGCGGGGCCGCAAGCGGTACGTGTCGAACCTGGGCGCGGCCACCCACGTGGTGGCCGTGGCCAGGGTCGAGGGCAGCCAGGCGCGCGACCTGGCGCTGTTCGTGGTGCCGCTCGACCACGCCGGGGTGCGGGTGCACGGCTTCTTCGAGGCCACCGGGGTGCGGGCGTGCGACGTCGGCGAGGTGTCCTTCGACGAGGTCCTGCTGCCGCCGGAGGCGTTGCTGGGCACCGAGGGCATGGGGCTGGCCTACGCCAGTCGGCTGCTGCAGTTCGAGCGGCTGTCCATCTGCGCGCAGCTCCTCACCGCGGTCCGGCAGTCGATCGGGCTCACCGCGGCGCACGCGCGCAGGCGCCTGGTGGGCGGCGTTCCCTTGCTGGACAAGCAGGTCGTGCGGCATCGGCTCGCGACGGCCACGGCCCGGCTCGGGGTCGCCGACGCCGCCCTGCGCGACGTCGTCGCCCGCGGCACGGCGAAGCTGCCCTTCGCCCACCAGGTCGCCGCGCTCAAGCTGGTGGTCGGCGAACTGGCGAGCGAGGTCACCGACGGCTGCCTGCAACTGTTCGGCGCCAGGGGTTACACCGGCAACTTCCCCTTGGAACGCTGGTGGCGCGACGTCCGGCTGGCCCGCATCGGCGGCGGCGCGGACGAGGTGCTGACCGAGGCGGTCGCGTCCCGCCTGCGCCTGCCCGACGCCCGGTTCGACGCCGCCCTGGACCGCTACGAGGCCGCGGACATCGCCCGGTGACGCTTCCGGCGCGTCCACAACCCCGCCGACCATCCACAGAAATCTCGGCGCGCACGCCGGCGCGTCCACAACCCCGCCAACCATCCACAGAAATCTCGCCCCACCCCGCGCACCCCTGGTGACCGATAGACTGGAGCAGGGCAGACCCCCCAAGGGAAGGGCGGGGGCTGTCCTGGGGCCTGACCGACACAAAAGGACCCTGCCGCACGCCGGCAGGGTCCTTTGTGGTCGGTCAGGTCAGGATGGTGTACACCAGGTTCGCGGGCAGCGTGCCGGAGAGGCACGCGGTGCGCAGCGGGCCGCGCTGCGGCTTGCCCGACGTCGTGCGGGGGATGATGCCCGCGCGGGCCACCACCAGCGGCGCCACCCGGGTGCCGAGCGCCGCGGAGATCGCCGAGCGCACCGACTTCGCGATGTCCGGCGCCAGGTCCCGCGCGTCGCGCACGATCTCGATCACGACGCCGAACCGCTCGCCCGCCCCGGAGTCGTACTTGAACGCCGCGCAGCCCACCCCGGGCAGACCCGCCGCGGGGATCGCGACGGCCTCCACGTCCTCGGCGAACACGTTGTGCCCGCCGATCGAGGCGACGTCGCTGTGTCTGCCCAGCACGTACAGCTCGCCGTCGTGCAGAAAGCTCGCGTCGTTGGTGTCGAAGGGTGTCGTGGTGCGCGGCAGGAATCCGTCCGCGGTCCAGTAGCCGTCGAAGAGCCAGTCGCCGTCCAGGTGCAGGGTGCCCGGGTCGGTGTCGTTCGACACGGTCAACCGGTTGCCGGGCAACGGAGGGCCGAGCGAGACGTGCCCGCCGGGGCCCTGGATGGGGCCGCGGTCGTGCACCGCGCACGACGCGCCGACGGTGCCCTCCGCCAGGCCGTACGCGGGCATGATCGCCTCCCACGGGAAGCCGAGTGGGCCGACCGCGCGGTGGAAGTCCTCGATGTCGGACCAGAGCACCCGCTCGGCCGCGTTGAGACACGACCGCATCCGCGACAGGTCCAGGTCGCCCGGATACGGGACCCGGCTCGCGAGCCGGAAGCCGAAGTTCGGCGCGCCGCTGATCGTGGCCCGCTCCCGCGCGAGCAGCGTGATCCACCGCGACGGGTCGAGCACGAACGCCCGCGGGTCGAAGTGGACCTGCGGCACCCGCGCGTACAGGGCGGGGCCGAGGAAGCAGACGAGCCCGAGGTCGTGGTACATCGGCAGCCAGGTGACGACTTTGTCCCGGCCAGCGTCCATCCCGAAGCACCGGCTGATCATCTTGAGGTGCCCGGCGAGCGCGTCGCGGCCGATGGCGACGCCCTTCGGGGTGCCGAGGCTGCCCGAGGTGAACTGGACCAGCGCGGTGTCCGAAATGGACACTTCGGGATCGGTTCGGCCGTCGGTGCCCTGGAGTTCGGCGATCGGGAACCGGGCTGGTCGGCCCACCACCGGATCGGCGTCCGCGCCGACGAGGTGGTGCGCGCAGCCCATCGCGGCGAGGACCGCGCCGAACCGCTCGGCGTAGGTGCCGTCTTTCTTGTTGGCCTGCGGTGGAAGCGACACCAGCGTGCCGCCCGCGGCCCACACGCCCAGCGCGGCGATGAGCACGGGAAGGCTGTTGCGCAAGGTGATCGCCACCGGGCTGCCCCGCTCGACGCCGCGCCGACGCAGCCGCACGGCGGCGGTCACCACCCGGCGGGCAAGCTCGTCGTAGGTCACGGACTGCCGCCCGCCGTCGTCGTCCAGGAACCCGAACGACCCGGTGGCGCCGACCGGCCGGACGATCTCTTCGAGGCAGAGTCCCGGCGCGGTGGCGAAGTGCGCGGGCCACGTGCGGACATCCACCTCGGTCATCCGCCGGTACCGGCCCCGACGGCGGCCGCCGCCTCCAGTTCGGCCACCGCGAGTTCGTCGGCGCGCTCGGCCCGTTCGATGAGCGCGTGGACCGACTTGTCCTGGTCGGCGCGGCGCATCAGCGCCTCCTCGATGTAGGACACGTGCCACGCCTCGTCGCGGATGATCGCCCGCAGCGGCCTGCGGATCGCGGTCGGCAGGTCCTCGTTGACGTGCACCTCGTACTCGTCGAGGCCGCGCCGCTCGGACACCAGCGTCAGCGCGAGCATGTCGTCGAGCGACTTCGGGATGCCGTAGTGCGCGGAAAGCCTTGCCTGGTAAGGCTGTGCGACGTCGGCGACCTCGCCGCCGAACTCCTCGATGGCGCGCGTCCACAGCCAGGCGTGCACCGCCTCGTCGCGCAGGTGCCGGGACAGGTCCGCGCGCAGCTTCGCGGTGTCGGCCAGCCGGGCCATCCGCATGATCGCGCCCGCCCCGTGCACCTCCGCCGCGCGGTACTGGTTGAGGATCCACACCGGGTCCTCTGGATCGATGTGCCGACCGGACGAAGTGATCACGACAGGCTCTCCTGCTTGGTCAGCGCGGCGGCGACGTCCTCGATCGTCCGCAGCTCGGTGAGGTTGGAAATGCCGAGGTGTGCGCCCGTCTCGGCGTGCAGGGCGGCGAGCAACTCGGAGGCGTCGAGGGAATCGAAGCCGAGGTCGTCGACGAGGCAGGTGGTCGGCGCCAGCGCCCTGGTGTCGACGCCACGACCGCGCGCCACCAGTTCCATGACCAGGTCGAGCGCCTGTTGTTGGTCCATTTCGCACTCCGGTGTCGCCTAGGGGATTGCTCTCGATCGGCACGACCCGCCAGCGGGCTCGACGCCGCCCTGCCTCTCGAAACTAGGGTCGGCGGCACCGCCCGCTGGTCGCGGACCAGGGACTCAAAACGCCCGGGCCGATCGACCGGCGACCGGAGGTGCCCGATCGGGTACCGACCGCACTGTCCTCTGTAGACAACGGGGCCAGCCGGGGTCGGGGTCACCGGCCGACCCGGGTACCCGCACCGGATACCCCGGACAGGCAGTCATGGCCCGCCAACCCGCTGCCATGCTCGCTGGCATGACAGTGTGCGAGGCGGAAATCGACCTGTCCGCGATCGCGCACAACGTCGCCACCCTGCGCGGCCTGCGCCGCGCACCGGTCATGGCGGTGGTGAAGGCCGACGGCTACGGGCACGGCCTGGTCCCCAGCGCGCTGGCCGCGCTGGCCGGTGGCGCGACGTGGCTGGGGTGCGCGTTCGCGGCCGAGGCGCTCGCGCTGCGGGCCGCGGGGATCGCGGCGCCGGTGCTGTGCTGGCTGCTCACCCCCGGCGACGTGGCCGCCGCGGTGGCCGCCGACGTCGACGTGTCGGTGTCGGCGCAGTGGGCGCTGGACGAGGCGGTGCTGGCCGCGCGGGTGCACGGCCGGGCCGCGCGCGTGCATCTCAAGGTGGACACCGGCTGCGGCCGGAGTGGCGCCCCGGAGGCCGAGTGGGCGCGGCTGGTCAAGGCCGCGAGCGCGTACCGCGGCGACGAGGTGGACCTGGTCGGGGTGTGGAGCCATCTCGGGAACGCCGACGTGCCAACACATCCGGGCAACCGCGACCAGCTCGCCGCGTTCGCCGCCGCGCTCGACACCGCCGCCGCCAACGGTGTGGTGCCCGAACTGCGCCACCTGGCGAACTCGGCGGCCACGCTGGGCCTGCCCGCGGCCACCTACGACCTGATCCGGCCCGGCATCGCGCTCTACGGCGTCAATCCGCTGGCCGTCCCGAGCCCGGTCGACCTGGTGCCCGCGATGACGCTGCGCGCGCCCGTCGCGCTGGCCAAGCGGGTGCCCGCGGGGACGGCGCTGTCCTACGGCCACGACTACACCACGGCCCGCGAGACCACGGTCGCGCTCGTGGCGGCCGGGTACGCCGACGGAGTGCCGCGCGCGGCGGGCAACCGCGGCCCGGTCCAGGTCGCCGAGCGGCGCTTCCACGTGTCCGGCCGGGTGTGCATGGACCAGTTCGTGGTCGACGTCGGCGACGCCCCGGTCGCCGCGGGCGACTGGATCGTGTTGTTCGGCAAGGATTCCGCGCCGAGTGTGGCGGACTGGGCCGCGGCAGCGGGCACGATCCCCAACGAGATCCTGACCGGCCTGGGGCCACGCGTGCGGCGCGTCTTGCGCTGACGGCGCCGCGGGAGGAGTCCGGCGGCGAACCTCGCCGCCCGCAGGGAAAGGCGAGGCCCGCATGACCGTACGACCCGATGATCTTCTGCCAGGTGGGTTCGTCCCGCCGCAGGCCGCTGGTGCGACGTACGGCGAGTTCCTCCACCTGGACGCGCTGATCGCGGCGACCGACCCGGTGCCGGACCAGACCGACGGCCGGGTGTTCGTCACCGTGCACCAGGTCTTCGAGCTGTGGTTCCGGCTGATCCTGCACGAGCTGGAAGCCGCGCGGGACAACCTGTTCGCGGGCGAAGTCCCGGACGCGCTCTACCGGCTGCGCCGCACCGCGCGCGTGGATTGGCTGCTGGTAAGCCAACTCGACGCGCTCACCACGATCAGCCCCGGCAGTTTCCACGATCTCCGGCCGCATCTGGGCACCGCCAGCGGGTTCCAGTCCGTGCAGTTCCGCGAGATCGAGTACCTGTCCGGGCTGCCCGACCGCCACCACGGCACGTACCGCCCGCGCGACCCCGCCGAACGCGACCGGCTGGCGCGCAGGCTGCGCGAGCCGAGCGTGTGGGACGCCTTCCGCGACCTGGCGCGCGGGCGCGGCGTCACGGATCTGGTGCGGCTCTACCGGTCCGGCCCCGTCGACCGGGAGCTGCTGGACGTGGCGGAGGCGCTGATGGACCACGACGAGGGGTGGGCGATGTGGCGCATGCGGCACGCGGTCGCCGTCGAGCGGATCATCGGTCGCAAGTCCGGGACCGGCGGCTCATCCGGTGTGCACTACCTCAACTCGCGCCGCGACGAGCGGTTCTTCCCCGAGCTGTGGGCTGCCCGGACGCACCTGTGACCGGGCCCGTTCGGGTACCCCGAACCGGCGGGCGGCCGGGCACGTCAGGTGGGCGACCGGCCGGACTCTCCGTTGGGGGGCGGCCCGCGCGGCCCGCAGTTGGCAGCGTTGAGGACGCGGCCCCGGCCGTCATCGAGACCCGGCGCGTGCGCCGCGGCCCGGCCCCTTCCCTGGAGGTTCCCACCCCATGACCACCGCGAGCGAGCGCGAGCCGTCCGGCGACATCGCCATCGTCGGCATGGCGGGCCGCTTCCCGGGCGCCGCCGACGTGTCCGAGTTCTGGCGCAACCTGCGCGACGGCGTGGAGTCCATCACCCGCTACGACGAGGAGACCCTGCGTGCGGCGGGGATCGCGGCGGATATGCTCGCCGACCCCCGGTATGTTCGGGCCGCGCCTGTACTGTCCGATGTGGACATGTTCGACGCGCACTTCTTCGGTTATCCCGCCAGGGAAGCGGCGTTGATCGACCCGCAGCAGCGGATCTTCCTGGAGTGCGCGTGGCAGGCGTTGGAGGACGCCGGGTACGCGCCGGGGATGATGGCCGACACCGTCGGGGTGTACGCGGGCGCGGCGCTGTCCACGTATCTGCTGCATCACCTGCTGGCCGGTCGAGGCGTGGCCACCATCGCCGAGACGCTCGAACTGCTGGTCACCAACGACAAGGACTACCTGGCCAACCGCGTGTCCTACAAGCTGGGCCTGAGCGGCCCGGCGGTGGCGGTGCAGACCGCGTGCTCCTCCTCACTCGTCGCGGTGCACCTGGCCGCGCAGGCGTTGCTGGACGGCGATTGCGACGTCGCGCTCGCGGGCGGTGTCGCGGTCCGGCTGCCGCAGCCCTCGGGCTATCTGTGGCAGGAGGGCCTGATCTTCTCCGCGGACGGCCATTGCAGGCCGTTCGACGCGAACGCCACCGGCACGATGTTCGGCAGCGGGGCGGGCGTGGTGGTGCTCAAACGCGCCGAGGACGCGGTCGCCGACGGCGACCGGATTCTGGCTGTGGTCAAGGGAACCGGGGTCACCAACGACGGGTCGGCCAAGATCGGCTACACCGCCCCGGGGGTCGACGGTCAGGCCAGGGCGATCGACATGGCACTCGATCTGGCCGGGATCGAGCCGGAGACCGTCAGCGCAGTAGAGGCGCACGGCACCGCGACCCCGCTGGGCGACCCGATCGAGGTCGCCGCGCTCACCCGGGTGTTCGGCACCCGGCGCCCCGGCACCTGCGCGCTCGGCTCGGTGAAGTCCAATGTGGGCCACCTCGACACGGCCGCGGGCATCACCGGGCTGATCAAGGCGGTCTTGCAGCTACAGCACGGGAAACTGGTGCCCAGCCTCAACTTCGAGCGGCCCAACCCGGAGATCGACTTCGACCGCGGCCCGTTCTACGTCAACACCGAACTGCGGGACTGGATCCCGGCCGACGCGCCGCGGCGCATCGGCGTGTCGTCGTTCGGCATGGGCGGCACGAACGCCCACATCGTGCTCGAAGAGGGCCCGTCGGCGCCGGTCCGCCCGCGCGCCGAAGGCCGACCCGAGCTGATCGTGCTGTCGGCCAAGACCCGGCAGGCACTCGACGACAGCGCCGTCCAACTCGCCGAAGCGTTACGCGGCAACGACCTCGCGCTGGCCGATGTGTCCCACACGCTCCAGGTCGGCAGGCAACCGCTGGCGTTCCGCCGGGTCGTGGTCGCCGAGACACCTGCCGAGGCGGTGGCGAGCCTGGCGGGCGAGTCGCCGGACCGGGTCGCCGATGGCGCCGCGGGCGACCGGTTCCGGCTGGTGTTCCTGTTCCCCGGCCAGGGAAGCCAGCACCCGGGGATGGGCGCGGACCTCTACGCCGCGGAGCCGGTGTTCCGCGCCGAGGTCGACGCGTGCGCCGAGGTGCTCACCGGGCCGCTGGGACTGGACCTGCGCGAGGTGCTGTATCCGCCGGACGGCACCGATCCCGCGGCGGCGGCCGAGCGAATCGAGCGCACGGCGCTGGCGCAGCCCGCGCTGTTCGTCATCGAGTACGCGCTGACGGAACTGTTGGCGTCGTGGGGACTCCGGCCCGCGGCCATGGTGGGCCACAGCGTCGGCGAGATCACCGCCGCGTGTGTGTCCGGCGTGCTCGACCGCGACGACGCGCTACGGCTGGTCGCCGCCCGCGGCAGGCTGATGCAGGCGCTGCCGCCCGGCGCGATGCTGTCGATTTCGCTTCCCGCCCAGGAGGTTCGCGGGTTCCTGCCCGCGTCCGTGGCGTTGGCCGCGGTCAACGGCCCGGAGCTGTGCGTGGCGTCGGGGCCCGCCGACGACATCGCCGTGATGATGCGCGAGCTGAGCCAGCTCCATGTGCCGTGCAGGCTGCTGCACACCTCGCACGCGTTCCACTCGGCGATGATGGAGCCGATGCTGGCGCCGTTCGCCGCCGAGATCGCGGGCATCGAGCTGCGCGCGCCGCGGATTCCCTATGTCTCCAACGTCACCGGCCACTGGGCGGCGCCCGATCACGACTACTGGGTGCGCCACGTCCGCGAGCCGGTCCGCTTCGCCGACGCGGTCCAGGTGCTCACCGAGGCGGCGGGCACGGTGCTGCTGGAGGTCGGCCCCGGCCAGACGCTGGGAACGCTGGCCCGGCAGGGCAGCCGGCAGGTTCCCGTGGTCACCGCGATGCCGCGCGCCGGGGCGGGCGAGTCCGACCGCGACGCGCTGCTGCGGGCCGTGGGTCGCCTGTGGACGACCGGCGCCCCGGTCGACTTCGCGGCTGTGCGCGGCGCGGACCAACCCGCCCGGGTTTCCCTGCCCACCTACCCGTTCCAGCGCAGGCGGCACTGGATTGAGCCCGCCACCCAGGGCTCCGTCGGCAGTATCGAGAGCATCGAGGTGGCTGTCGGTCAGTCCGATGAGGACGGTGTGGTCGACACCCGGCCACCGATCAGCACGACCTACGCGGCACCCCGCGACGACCGGGAGCGGCTGATCGTCGGGGTGTGGGAGAGCCTGCTCGGGGTGGCGCCGATCGGCGTGCGCGACAACTTCATGGAACTGGGCGGCCATTCGCTGCTGGCCACGAAGATGGTCGCGCGGATCAAGGATGCCTTCGGCGTCCCGCTGACCCTGCGCCAGACCCTGGAGGCGCCGACGGTCGCCGATCTGGCGGCGCTGGTCGTGACCCTGCGCGGCAGCTCGCCTGCCGACCTTGAGTCCATAGAGGACGAACTGCCGCAGGCGGTGCCGGACCCCGGCACACTGCACGAGCCGTTCGCGCTGACCGAGATCCAGCAGGCCCAGTGGCTCGGGCGGCTCGGCGCGTTCGAGGGCGGCAACGTCGCCGCGCACGTGTACTGGGAGGTCGACGCCACCGATCTCGACCTCGCCAGGCTGGAGGACACCTGGCAGCACGTGCTGGCCCGGCACCCCATGCTGCGCGCCGTGGTGCTGACCGATGGCAGCCAGCAGATCCTCGCCGACGTCGGCCGCTACCGCATCGACGTGCTCGACCTGCGCGACTCGACCGAGGCCGACGCGGCCCTGCTCGCGGTCCGCACGGACCTGACCGAACGGATGCGCCCGGCCGACACCTGGCCACTGTTCGACATCAAGGCGACGCTGCTGCCCGCCGGGCGAACCCGGCTGCACCTCGGCTTCGACCTGCTCATCGCCGACATCGGCAGCATCCGGCTGATCTCGCGCGACTGGCGCAAGCTCTACGCCCAGGAAACGCTGCCCGCACTGGAACTCACCTACCGCGACTACGTGCTCGCGTTGGAGCGCGTGCGATCCACGCCGCGCTACGAGCGGGCCCGCGACTACTGGCGCGCCCGCGTCGGGCAGTTGCCCGCCCGGCCCGACCTGCCGCTGGCCATCGCGCCGTCCTCGATCGAGCGCCCGGAATCGGCCTCCTACAACCATGTTCTCGACGCCGCGACCTGGGCTCGGATCACCGCCCGGGCGGGCGCGCTCGGGCTCACGCCGTCCTCGGTGCTGCTGGCCGCGTACGCCACGGCGGTCGGCCGGTGGAGCCGGACCGGCGCGTTCACCCTGAACGTGACGATGATCAACCGGCTCGCGGTGCACGAGCGGGTCGCCGACCTGGTGGGCGAGTTCGCCTCGTTCGACCTGCTGCCGGTGGATCTGCTCGGACAGCCCGACATCGCCTCCCTGGCACGGAGTCTGCACGAGCAGAGCTGGGCCGACATGGAGCACCGCACGTTCAGCGGGGTCGAGGTGCTCCGCGAGCTGGCTCGCGAACGGGGCGGCGTGGGCGAAGCGGTGTCGCCGGTGGTGTTCACCAGCACCATCGTGCAGAGCAGCGAACCGGGCGACGAGACCTGGTTCGGCTGGCTCGGCGAGATCGCGCACGAGATCGCGCAGACCCCGCAGGTCTGGCTGGACTTCGCCCTGTTGGAGACCGCCGACGGCGTGCGGCTGGCCTGGCACGGCGTGCGGCAGATCTTCCCGGACGGCGTCCTGGACTCGATGTTCGAGGCGTTCCGCGGCCTGGTCGACCAGCTCGCGGAGTCCGCGGACGCGTGGTCGAGCGCGCTGGATGTCTGGCCGCGCCAGCGGGCCGTGGCGGAGTCGGTGAACGCCACGGACACCTTGGTACCCAACGGTTTGCTGAGCGACGGCGTGGTCGAGTGGGCGCGCCGGGAGCCGGACCGCGTGGCGGTGGTGGCCGCCGACGGCCGGACGCTGAGCTACGGCGACCTGGTCGGCTGGGCCGCCGCCGTCGCCGACACCTTGCGCGAACGCGGTGTGGCGCCAGGGGTTCTGGTCGGCGTGGCCATGGCGAAGTCGCCGGAACAGGTCGTCGGCGCGCTGGCCGTGCTGCTGGCGGGCGGCGCGTACCTGCCGATCGACGTCGACCTGCCCGCCGAGCGGCGCGCGCACCTGGTGACCGCGGCGGGCTGCGCGCACCTGCTCACCCGCGCCGACGACGAGGTGTTGCAGTGGCCGAGCGGCCTGCACAGCATTGCCGTGGACTCCTGTCGCGACAGTCCCGCGAAACCCGTTGACCAGCCCGGTTCGCCGGACGACGTGGCGTACGTGATCTACACCTCCGGCTCCACCGGGCTGCCCAAGGGCGTCGCCGTGTCGCACCGGGCGGCACTGAACACCTGCGTCGATCTGTGCTCCCGGTACGACATCGGGCCCGACGACGCGATGCTCGGCCTGTCCGCGCTCAACTTCGACCTGAGCGTGTTCGACGTGTTCGGCATGCTGGCGGTGGGCGGGCGGCTGGTGCTGCCCGCGCACGGGTCGAACCGCGACCCCGGGCACTGGCTGGACCTGATCGAGCGGCACGGGGTCACGGTGTGGAACAGCGTGCCCGCGCTGGCGGACATGGCCGTCACGCACCTGGCCGACACCGAGAGCGCGCCGCTGGCGGGCGTGCGGCTGGCGATGTGGTCCGGGGACTGGATTCCGGTCGACCTGCCGGACCGCTGGCGCGAGCGGTCGCCCGCGTGCAGGCGGGTGTCACTCGGCGGTGCGACCGAGGCCGCGATCTGGTCGATCCACTACGAGATCGGCGAGGTCGACCCGGCCTGGGACTCCATTCCCTACGGTCGCCCGCTCGCCAATCAACGTTTCCACGTCCTCAACGACCGGTTCCAGGACTGCCCGGTGTGGGTGACCGGCGAGTTGTACATCGGCGGCGTCGGCCTCGCTCTGTCCTATTGGAACGACCCAGAGCGCACCGCCGAGCGGTTCGTGCACCACCCGGTGACCGGCGAGCGGCTCTACCGGACCGGCGACCTGGGCCGGTGGCGACCGGACGGTGAGATCGAGTTCCTCGGCCGCGACGACTTCCAGGTCAAGGTCGGCGGCTACCGGATCGAACTGGGTGAAATCGAGGTGGCCCTGGGCAAGCACGCGGCCGTGTCGTCGGCGGTGGCCCTGGCTGTCGGCGACCGGCACCACCGCCGCCTGGTCGCGTACATCGTGCCCACCGACCCCGGGACCGACCACGACACGCTCGGCGCGGAGGTCGGCGAACAGGCGACACTGGCGCTGCCCGGCTACATGGTCCCCGGCACGATCACCGTGGTGGACCGGCTTCCGTTGACCGCCAACGGCAAAGTGGACCGCAACGCGCTCACCACGCTGGCATCGGCCCGCGCGACCGACGCGGTGCCCGCCGTCGAGGGCGGGCCCGTCGCCGAAGCGTTGGCGCGCATCATCGCCGAGGTGCTCAACGTCGAGGCGGTCGGCCTGCACGACAACCTGTTCGCGCTCGGCGGCGACTCGATCACCGGCATCAGGATCGTGAGCCGAGCCACCGCCGAGGGCTTCGACATCACCCCGGCAGACCTGTTCGCCCACCAGAACACCGCCGCGCTGGCCGCCGTGGTGATCGCGCGCGGCGGCACGGTCGACGCGGGCGAGGCCGACCTGCCGCTGAGCCGGTACCAGCGCACCCTCGTCGAGCACGCGGGCGAACCCGCCGCGGTCCCGGCCTACCAGGTGCTCCTGCCGATCACCGACGTCGACGCGGCCCAGGCCGCGGTCCGCGGCCTGCTCGCCCGCCATCCCGCGCTGCGCCTGCGGTTGGTGGCCGACGACACCGGGTGGCGGCAGCGGGTGGCGCCCGCCGACGAGACCGACGAGAGCGCGCCGCCCGTGCGACTCGGCGCCCTGCCCGAGGCGCGGCGGTCTGCCGCGCTCGCCCAGATGGGCGCGGATCTTGCCGACGAACTGGACCCGGTGCGCGGTCCGGTCGCCAAGGCCGCCGTGTTCGACCTCGGCCCGGACGACCAGCGCCTGGCCCTGGCGGTGAGCCTGCTCGCGGTGGACGCCGCGTCCTGGCCGGTCCTGCTGCGCGAACTGGCCGTCGACTGGGCGGAGCCTGCCAATCCCTTCGCGGGCGGGCCGATGGCGCTCACCACGATCACCGACACCGCCACCGCGGACCAGCAGGCCCTCACCGGGACGTACTGGCCCACAGCCGAGACCCCGACCCAGCAGCGCACTGTCCACTTGAGCCGTGAGAGCACCGCGGACCTGCTCGACGGCGCACGGCGCGTGCTTCGGGTGGCGGCCCCCGAGATCGCGGCGGTCGCCCTCGCCGTGGCACTGTCTCGGCGCGACGCCGAGACGCCGGTCGTCATCGACCTCGAACGCGACGTGCGCCAGGCGGGTGCGGTCGACCTCACCGGAGCCGTCGGGCCGTTCGCCGAGATAACCCCGGTGCTGATCGACCTCGCCCGACCCGACCTCGGGGAGTTGGTCGTCGGCGTCAAGGAAGCCTGCCGCACCAAGATGATCAGGCATTCCCCCGGGTCCCGGACACTGGTGCGGCACGTGGGCGACGTCGGCACGAGCGGGGTCACCGCCGACGCGCCGTACCCGATGACCATCACCTCGTCCGTCCTCGATGGACAGTTCACCATCGGCGTCACCGGTCCCGGCGCCGCCGACCTGGCCGCGGCCCTGACCACCGCGCTGGACGACCTGGTCGCCCACGTCCGTGAGCCGCGGTCGGGAGTAGTGGCGCCCAGCGACTTCCCACTGTCCGGTTTGGACTCGGCGGAGCTGGAGATGTTCCTGGCCGCGGTGACCGGCGGCCCCGCCCGCTCAACTCAAGCCACAGCAGCCGGTTCGGCGCGAGAGGACTGACATGGACCTGGAAGGCATCGAGGATGTCTACGAGCTGTCGCCGATTCAGGAGGGGCTGCTCTTCCACAACCTGCTGTCCCCCGGCTCGGGCATCTACCTCGAACAGGTGACGATGGAGATGCGCGGACACCTGGACGTCGAGGCGTACCGCCGCGCCTGGCAGACCATTGTGGACCGGCATTTCGTGCTGCGGACCAGTTTCCACTGGGAGGGCGTGGACAAGGCCCTGCAGGTGGTCCGCCGGGACGTCGAGTTCCCGATCGGCGTGCTGGACTGGCGCGACACCGACGCCGAGGAACAGCGCCGCCGCTACGCGGAGTTCGCCCACGAGGACCGCATGCGCGGGTTCGACTACGCCGCCGCCCCGCTGATGCGCGGACACCTGATCCGGTTCGCCGACGAGCGGTGGGAGTTCTTCTGGAGCTTCTCCCACCTGCTGATGGACGGCTGGTCGTTCGGCCTCGCCTTCGCCGAACTGGCCGAGCTGTACCGGGCCTACGCCACCGGCGGCGATGTCGAACTGCAACCGGCCCGGCCGTACCGCGACTACCTGTCGTGGTGGAACCGGCAGGACCGGTCGGCCGCCGAGAAGTTCTGGCAGTCCACTCTGGACGGCTACGCCGCGCCGGACGCACTGGAGGTCGGATCGGCGCCCGCGGGCGAACTCGGCCCCGACGAGCCGACCCACGCGGTGCTGCCCACGCCGCGGCTGCTCGACCAGCTACCCGACCTGGCCGCGTTCGCGCGCGAGCACGGTCTGACCCTCAACACGGTGATGCAGGGCGCGTGGACGATCATCATCGGCCGCTACCTGGGCTGCCGGGACGTGCTGACGGGCTCGACCGGCACCCAGCGGCCTGCCACGCTCCCCGGTGCCGAGCTGATCATGGGACCGATGCTGGCCACCATGCCGGTGCGCGCGCGGATGCCCGACGACGCCGAGCTGATCCCGTGGCTGCGCGAGCTGCAGACCGACATGGCGCAGGCCCGCGAGCACGCCGACATCTCCCTGACCGAGCTGCGCCGGATGGCGGATCTGCCCGGCAACCAGCCCATCTTCGAGTTCGACCTGGCCTTCGAGAACGTGCCCGTGCCCGACCTGGTGCTGCCGGACCTGGAGATCGTCCGGTCCACTTACGACGGTCGGCCGCACTTCCCGATCACCATGATCGTCATGCCGGGCGAGGGGATGCCCGAGCCGCGCCTGGTCTACGACCAGACCCGGTTCAGCGAGCGGGCGATGCGCGGGCTCGCCGAGCAGTTCGAGGCCACGCTGCACAACATGATGACCTACCCGGGCCTGTGCCTCGGCGAGGTGGACATCATGCCGCCCGAGGAGTGGCAGAAGGTCCTGCTGGACTGGAACCGGGTCGTGCCGCAGCCCGCCGCGCCCGCCCTGCACGAGCTGTTCGCCGAGCGGGCCGCGGCCAGGCCGGACGCGGTGGCGGTGGTCTGCGACGGCGAGTCGATCACCTACGGCGACCTCGCGGTGCGCGCCAACAGGCTGGCCAACCTGTTGCGGCACAACGGTGTGCATCGAGGCGGCCGGGTCGGGCTGTGCCTGCAACGGTCCCTCGACATGATCGTCGGCATCCTCGGCACGCTCACGGCGGGCGCCGCGTACGTGCCGCTCGACCTGGGCCACCCGGCCGACCGGATGCGCTTCATCCTCGCCGACGCCGAGGTGTCGCTGCTGGTCACGCACTCGGCAGCGGCCGACCGCGCGCCGGAGTTCGACGGCCCGATGATCGACCTCGACGTGGACGCGGACACCATCGCCGAGCAGCCGGATTCGGCTCCGCGCACCGCGAGCGCGCCGGACGACGTGGCGTATGTGATCTACACCTCGGGCTCGACCGGCAGGCCCAAGGGCGTGCTGGTGAGCCACGCCAACGTGGTGCGCCTGGTGTCCGGCGCGGGCACCCTGTTCGACTTCCGCGCCGACGACGTGTGGAGCATGTTCCACTCCTACGCCTTCGACGTGTCGGTGTTCGAGATGTGGGGCGCGTTCGGTACCGGCGCCCGCCTCGTCGTCGTCCCGCACGACACCCTGCGCAACCCGGACGCGCTGTTGGACCTGGTGCGCGCCAACGGGATCACCGTGTTCAGCCAGACCCCGTCGGCGTTCCGGCAGTGGATGATCAGCGCGCTGGGCGCGGGCAGGCCGGACCTCGACCTGCGCTACGTCGTGTTCGCGGGCGAGTACCTCGACATCGGTACCCTGGCGCCCTGGTTCGACGCGTTCGGCGACGACGGCGCCCACCTGATCAACATGTACGGGATCACCGAGGTCACCGTGCACACCACGTTCCATCGGGTTCGGGCAGCCGACGCCGACTCCGGCGTCCGCAGCAACGTCGGCACACCGTTGCCGGACATGCGAATCCACCTGCTCGACGAGCGGATGATGCCGGTACCGCCCGGTGTGCGGGGCGAGATCTACGTCTCCGGCCCCGGAGTGACGCTGGGCTACCAGAACCTGCCGGAACTGACCGCGCGGCGGTACCTGCACGACCCGTACGCGGGCGAGGGCGAGCACCGGATGTACCGCTCCGGCGACCTCGCCCGGTGGACCCACGACGGCGAACTGGAGTTCCTCGGCCGGGCCGACCGGCAGCTCAAGATCCGCGGGTTCCGGGTCGAGCCGGGCGAGATCGAGGCCGTCCTGCGGGCCCGCCCGGACGTGGCCGACGCCATCGTGCACGGCCGGACGATCGCCGGTGACCTGCGGCTGGTCGCCTACGTCGTGGCCGAGCAGGGCTCCACTGTGGACGGTGACCTGCGGACAGCGGTGCGCGAGACGCTGCCCGAGTACATGGTCCCCGCGCACGTGATCGTCCTCGACGAGTTCCCGTTGACGCCCAATGGGAAGATCGACCACCAGGCGCTGCCCGACTTCGACGGCGCCCGCTCGGACGTGACCCCGTACGTGGCTCCCCGGACACCGACCGAGCAGGCCGTGGTGGACGCGTGGCAGGAGATCCTCGGCGTGGCGAAGGTCGGTGTGCTGGACGACTTCTTCGCCCTGGGCGGCCATTCGCTGCTCGCCACCCGGGTCACGTTCAAGCTGCGCTCGATCCTGGGTGTCGAGGTGCCGGTGCGGATCGTCTTCGACCGGCCGACCGTGGTCGCGCTCGCCGAGGCGATCGACGGCGACGCGATCAGCTCGGCCCGGTCCAGGTCGATCGCCCGACAGCCCCGCGTCGCCCAGCGCGTCTGACCCCCGCAGAGCCCGCTCAAGGGAGCACAAGTGACCGTCGAACAGACACCGGTTCCCACCCGGGAGGCCTATCTGCTGCCCACGTCCTTCGGGCAGCGCCGGTTGTGGTTCCTCGACCAACTCGAACCGGGCAGCAACGCCGCCTACGTCGAGCACGGGACGCTTCGGTTGTCCGGCAAGCTCGACGCGGACGCGCTGCGGCGGGCGCTCGACGGGGTGGTCGATCGGCACGAGACGCTGCGCACGGCGTTCCTCGTGGTCGACGGGGAACCGGTGCAGGCGGTCCGCCCACACCTGCGGGTGCCCATCGACACCCTCGACGTCGGCGGCCCGCTCCCGGCCGGAACCCGGACGCCCCAGGTGAAGGCGGCGCTCGCGGATACCATCCGGGAGTATGTGCGCAGGCCGTTCGACCTGTCCCGGGCGCCCCTGTTCCGGGCCGCGCTGGCCCCGATCGGCGTGGACGACCACGTGCTGGTGGTCGCGTTCCACCACGCCGTCTACGACCAGTGGTCCGGCACGGTGTTCGTCCGCGAGCTGCTGGCGGGCTACGACGCCGAACTCCTCGGCACGCCGCTGCCCCGGTCCGAACTGGCCGTCCAGTACG
Source organism: Actinokineospora sp. (assembly GCF_052390155.1). Classification (NCBI taxonomy): domain Bacteria; kingdom Bacillati; phylum Actinomycetota; class Actinomycetes; order Pseudonocardiales; family Pseudonocardiaceae; genus Actinokineospora; species Actinokineospora sp. Next base: position 35,301 of record NZ_JBQTHF010000085.1, read on the forward strand.
GCGATTTCGCCGCCTGGCAACGGGAGTGGGTCGGCGGCGACGAGGAGACCGCGGAGTTGGGCTACTGGGAGCACGGGCTCGCCGGGATGCCGCCGCTGGAGTTGCCCACCGACCGGCCCCGGCCCGCCGCACAGACCTTCGACGGCGCGACGGTCGACGGATACCTGACGCCCCAACTGGTCGAGCGGTTGGAACAGGTCGCGCGCGACCGCAAGGCGACCCTATTCATGACCGTCCTCGCCGCCTTCACGGCCGTGCTCGGGCGACACAGCGGTCAGCACGACTTCGGCGTGGGCACCCCGGTGGCGGGCAGACGCGCGCCGGAGTTGGAGCACCTGATCGGCTTCTTCGTCAACAACCTGGTGATCCGGGCCGACCTCAGCGGCGACCCGAGTTTCGGCGCGCTGGTGGAGCGGGTCCGCGTGCGCTGCCTGGAGGGCTACGCGCACGCGGAGGTCCCGTTCGAGCGGGTCGTGGAGCGGCTGCGGCCCGCGCGTGATCTGGCCAGGAGTCCGCTGTCGTCGGTCATGTTCGTCTTCGGCAACGTGCCGCCACCCGCGCTGGGCGCGTCCGGGGTGAGCGCGGAACTGTTCCGAGTGGACCCACACACCGCGAAGTTCGACCTGTTCGTCACGTGCGTGCCCGACGCCGTGGGCGGTCTGTCCGTGACGATCGAGCACAACCGCGCGCTGTTCGACGAGCAGACCGCGGCCCGTCTGCTCGACCACCTGCTCCGCGTCCTCGACCACGCGGCGGCCGACCCTGAGCTGGCGTTGTCCGCGCTGCCGATGCTCGGCGACGACGAGCACGCCCAATTGGTTCGGTGGGGCGCTGGTCCCGCGCGCGATCTGCCCGCACCCACGGTGCTGTCGCTGATCGCCGAGCGCGCGGTGTCCACACCGGACGGTGTCGCCGTGCGCGGGACCAGCGGAACGCTGACCTACCGCGAACTTCTCGACCGCGCTCGGCGGATCACCGCCGGGCTCGGCGCCGCCGGGGTTCGACCCGGCCAGCTCGTGGGTGTCGCGATCGACCGCGACCTCGACCTGCCCGCGGCCCTGCTGGGCGTGCTCGGCTGCGGAGCGGCGTATCTGCCGATCGACACGGCTATGCCCGCCGAGCGGATTCGGTTGGTATTGCGGGACAGCGGCGCCGCCGTGGTGCTCGCGAACGTCGACGGGCTGCCCGCGGGCACCCCGACGGTGGCGCTCGCCGACGTCGTCACCGCCGAGCCGGGCACGCAGGCGAACCCGGACCCGACCGACCTGGCCTACGTCATCTACACCTCGGGCTCCACCGGGACCCCGAAGGGCGTCGCGATCCCGCACTCAGCCCTGGTCAATCTGCTGACCTCCATGACGGAGCGGCCCGGACTGTCCGAAAGGGACGTCTTCGCCGCGGTCACCACGCTGTCGTTCGACATCGCCGCGCTGGAGGTCTTCGGCCCGCTGGTGGCGGGCGGCTGCGTCGACATCGTGGCCCGCGACACCGCCACGGACGGCGCGGCGCTCGCCGCGCACCTGCGCGATGCCACCGTCATGCAGGCCACGCCGACGACGTGGCGGCTGCTGGTCGCCGCGGGCTGGCGACCGCGGGCCGGGTTCGGCGTGTGGTGCGGCGGCGAGGTCGTCCCGACCGATCTCGCCCACCTGCTGCGCGACGCGGGCGCGTCCGTCTGGCACCTGTACGGGCCGACCGAGACCACCGTGTGGTCGGCGGTCCACGAGGTGACCGGCGGCGAGCGGACCCTCCCGCTCGGCCTGCCGGTGGCCAACACCGACCTGCTCGTGGTCGACGGTGGGCTGCGGCGCGTTCCGATCGGGGCGCCCGGCGAGCTGCTCATCGGCGGCGCGGGCCTGGCGGCGGGCTACTGGCGGCGCGACGACCTCACCCGCGAGCGGTTCGTCGTCCATCCCGAGACGGGCGCACGGGTCTACCGCACCGGCGACCTGGTCCGCAGGCGGGCCGATGGCGCGCTGGAATTCCTTGGCAGGTCGGACTTTCAGGTCAAGGTGCGCGGCTACCGGGTCGAGCTGGGCGAGATCGAGGCCGTCCTGCGTGGCCACGACGACGTCCGAGACGCCGTCGTGGTGCTGCGCGAGGTCAACGGTGACCCCCGCCTGGTCGCCTATCTCGTGCCCGGGGCCGGACAGCGGCCGGAAGACGACGAACTGCGGGCCGCCTGCCAGGTTCGGCTGCCGGAGTACATGGTGCCCGCCACCTTCGTCCGGGTGACCGAGTTTCCGTTGACACCCAACGGGAAAGTCGACCGCGAGGCGCTGCCGGAGGTGGACCTGCGCCGTGCCGACGAGGGCTACATCGCTCCGCGCACGGACACCGAACGGGCGCTGGCCGCGATCTTCGCCGAGCTGCTCGGCGTGGACCGGGTCGGTGCGCACGACGACTTCTTCGCCCTGGGCGGCCATTCCCTGCTCGCCACCGGGTTGGTCGGCCGGGTGGCCACCGCCCTCGGTGTCACCGTGGGAGTGCGCACGGTGTTCACCCACCCGACTGTCGCACTGCTCGCTGACGCCGTGCGCGCCGCGGGCACCCCGGACCGCCAGGTCGCCGCGATCGCCGTCGTACCAAGGGAACCGGACGCCACGGGGCGGGTGCGGCTGCCCGCGTCGTTCCAGCAGCGCCGGGTCTGGTTCCTCACCGAGTTCGACACCGAGACCGGCGCTGCGTACACCCTGCACGGCGCCCTGCGGTTGCGGGGCCTGCTCGACCCCGACGTCTTGCGTCGTGCGGTCGCGCTGGTGACCGGCAGGCACGAGGTGCTGCGCACCGGCTTCACCGTGGTGGATGGCGAACCCATGCAGGTGATCGACCCGACCGTGCCAAGCCCACTGTCCGAAGTGGACCTGTCCGGCTCGGACGCCGAGAGCGCGCTCGCCGAGCTGCTGTCCCGGGAGGTCGCCCGTCCGTTCGACCTGTCCGTTCCCCCGCTGCTGCGGCTGACCCTGGCCACGCTAGGCCCCGACGACGCGGCTCTTGTCGTCGTGCTGCACCACGCGATCGCCGACCGACTCGGCATCGAGGCGCTCACCACCGAGCTGTCCACTGTGTACACGGCACTGGCCGCGGGCGACGAACCCCGCCTGCCCGAGCTGCCGGTCCAGTACGGCGACTACGCCTGCCACCAGCAGCAATGGGCAGGCGGCCCGGAGGAGACCGCGCAGGTCGACTACTGGCGCGGGCAGTTGGCCGACCTGCCGACCCTCGAACTGCCGACCGACCGGCCGCGGCCCGCGGTGCAGACCCACCGCGGCGCCACCCGAACCACCGAGCTGCCCGCCGACCTCGTGGCGCGGCTGACCGAGACCGCCGCGCGGCATGGTGCCACCCTGTTCATGGCGCTGCTCGCGGGTTACGCCCTCACACTGTCGCGCTACGCGCGGTCGACGGACATCGCCATCGGCTCCCCCATTTCCGGCAGGCACCGCCCCGAACTCGAACCGCTGATCGGCTACTTCACCAACAACCTGGTGCTCCGGGTCGATCTCGACGGCGATCCCACCGTCGGCGCGCTGCTCGACCAGGTCAAGGCCACCTGCCTCGACGGGTTCGGCCACGCCGACGTGCCGTTCGAGCGGCTCGTCGAGCGCCTGCGCCCGGAGCGCCACCTCGCGCACAGCCCGCTGTTCCAGACCATGCTCATCGCCGCGCACCTGCCAGCGCCGTCGCTGCGGCTCGGCGAGCTGACCGCCACCCCACTGTCCACTCCAGACTCGTCGGCGAAGTACGACCTGACGTTCACCGTGTTCCCGGCCGGACCGGCCACGACCGCGCAGCAGGTGGTGGCCGAGTACAACACCGACCTGTTCGACGCCGAGACCGTGGACCGGATGCTCGCGCAGTACCGGCTGGTCCTGGCCGCGCTCACCATGCCCGCCGATCGGCGACTGTCGGAGCTGCCGACGCTGCCCGCCGACGAGCGCGCCCGCCTCATCACCCTGGGCACCGGAGCGCGGCTTCCCTTGCCGGAGTTGAGTCTCACCGGCCTGCTCGACCCGAAGCTGCGCGAGTTCGCCGACCGGGTCGCGGTGGCCGACGAGCACGGCACCTTCAGCTACGCCGAGTTGGACGAGCGGGCGACCAAGCTGGCCAACCACCTGCGCGGGCTCGGCGTCGTCCGGGGCGACAAGGTGGCGCTGTTCGCCGAGCGGTCTCGCGAGCTGCTGGTGGCCCTGCTCGGCGTCCTGCGGGCGGGCGCGGCGTACGTGCCGATCGACGTGGACTTCCCGGCCGACCGGGTGGCCTATGTGCTGCGGGACTCCGCATCCGTGGCCGTGCTGACCCAGGCGGATCTCGCGGACAAGCTCCCCGCGGCAGGCTCGGACCGGCCCGCCGCGCTGGACCGTGTGGTGTGCCTCGACTCCGACTGGCCGACGATCGACCAGTCCGCCGCGGTGTCTCCTGTGGACGGACCGGAACCCGACGACCTGGCGTACGTGATCTACACCTCGGGCTCGACCGGCCGCCCCAAGGGAGTGCTCCTGCCGCACCGGCCGGTGGTGAACTTCCTGCTCACCATGGCGAACTCCCCCGGTATGGCGGCGGACGACGTCGTGGGTGCGGCCAACGCCATCTCCTGCGACATGCCCGTGCTGGACATGTACCTGCCGCTGCTGCGCGGTGCCCGCGTCGAGATGGTCACCCGGGACGTGGTTGCCGACGGCGAGCGGCTCGCCGCCCGGCTCCGCGACACCGCGATCACCTACCTGCAGGGAACTCCGACCACCTGGCGGCTGCTGCAGCAGGCCGGGTGGCGGCCGAGCGGGCCGTTCACCGCGCTCGCGGGCGCGGAGAAGGTACCCGCGGATCTCGGGCACTGGCTGCGGAACGCGGGCGCGGCCGTGTGGCACCTGTACGGGCCGACCGAGACCACCGTGTGGTCCACCGTGCACCAGGTGGCGGGCGGCGAGGAAACGCTGCCACTGGGCCGACCCGTGGCCAACACCGACCTGCTGGTGGTGGACGACCGGCTGCGGCGCGTGCCGCTCGGGGTGCCCGGCGAGCTGCTGATCGGCGGGGCGGGGGTGGCCGCCGGGTACTGGCAGCGCGACGAGCTGACCGCGCAGCGGTTCGTGGCCCATCCCGAACTGGGTGAGCGGTCCCGGGTGTACCGCACCGGCGACCTGGTCCGTTGGCGGACCGACGGGTCGCTGGAATTCCTTGGCAGACTTGACTTCCAGGTCAAGCTGCGGGGTTACCGGATCGAGCTGGGCGAGATCGAGGCGGTGCTGCGCGGGCACCCCGACGTGCGCGACGCCGTGGTCGTCGTGCGGGAGGACAGCCCGGGCGACCGCCGCGTCGTCGGCTATGTCGACCTGCGGGACCCGCACACCGCCGACCGCCAGGCACTTGTGCGCGAACTGCACGGCGCGGGCCGGGAACGGCTGCCCGAGTACATGGTTCCGGCCGCGCTGGTGGTCTTGGACGAACTGCCGCTCACCGCGAACCGCAACAAGATCGACCGGGCGAAGCTGCCCGCGCCGGACGGCGCCCGGCCCGAGGTCGGCGACTACGTCGAGCCCCGCACGGACACGGAGCGGACCCTGGCGTCGATCTTCGCCGAAGTCCTGGGCCTGGACCGGGTCGGTGCGCACGACGACTTCTTCGCGCTCGGCGGGCACTCGCTGCTCGCCGCCCGGGTGGTCGCGCGGATCCGGGCGGCGCTGGAGATCGGCATGGCGGTCCGGGCCGTGTTCGAGCATCCGACGGTGGCCGGGCTCGCGGAGACACTGCCCGCGCGCGCCGTCCCCGCTGTGCTGCCCCAGATCCCTCCGCAGGTGCGGATGCCGCAGCTCGCGGGCGAACTGGCGGGCCGGTTCGCGCTGCCCGCCTCGTCAGGACAGCGCAGGCTGTGGTTCCTGAGCCAGCTCGACCCGCGCAGCGCGGGAGCATACACAGTGGACGCCGCGGTCCGGCTGACCGGGCCGCTCGACGCCGACGCGCTGCGCCGGGCGGTGGACGCGGTCCTCGCGCGGCACGAGAGCCTGCGCACGGCGTTCGTCGAGTCGGACGGCGACCCGATGCAGGTGGTCTCCCCGGCCGTCACCGTGCCCGTGCGGCACCTCGACGTGCCCGAGAACCGGCTCACGGCAACGCTTACCGACCTGTCCGGGCTGCCGTTCGACCTGGCCACCGCGCCACTGATGCGGGTCACCGTGGTCCGCGTCGGCGACCGCGAGCACGTACTGCACCTGGCCCTGCACCACGCGGTCTGCGACCGCTGGTCGGTGCAGATCCTCGCCGCGGACCTGATCGCGGGCTACGAGGGCGGCACGGCCGAGCCGCTTTCGGTGCAGTACGGCGATTACGCGGCCTGGCAGCAGCGCTGGCTGATCGGCGACGGCGCGGCTGCCCAGGCACGGTACTGGCGTGGCAGGCTCGCCGACCTGCCCGACCTCGACCTGCCGACCGACCGGCCCCGGCCCGCGGTACGCGGCTACCGCGGCGATCTGCGCTGGCGGCGCGTACCCGCCGAGTTGGTGCGGCAGGTCACCGAGACCGGTCAGCGGCACGGCGCGACGCTGTTCATGGTCGCCCTGGCCGCCTGTCAGCTCACCCTCGCCCGCTACAGCGGTCAACGCGACTTCGCCATCGGCTCTCCCGTCGCGGGCAGGCCCGCGCCCGAGCTGGAGCGGCTCGTCGGGTTCTTCGTGAACAATCTGGTGCTGCGCACGGACTTGGCGGGCGATCCCACCGTCACCGACCTGCTCGCCCGGGTGAAGTCGACCTGCCTGGACGCCTACGCCAACGCCGACCTCCCCTTCGACCGGATCGTGGAGGAACTCGCACCCACCCGCGACCGGGCCAGAACCCCTTTGTTCACCGTGCTTTTCGCCGTGCAGAACACCCCGGACGCCGCCCGCCGGATGGGCGAGGCGAGCGTTGTACCCATCGAGCTGGCGCCGGGCACGGCCCAGTTCGACCTGTCGGTGATGCTCGTCCCCGACTCGGCGTCCGGCGACCTGCGGCTGCGCGTGGAGTACGACGGCGAGCTGTTCGACGCCGACACGGTCGACCGGATGATCGCGCAGTACCTGTTGCTGCTGAACGAGATCGCCGCCAATCCGGCCCGCCGGGTCTCCCAGCTCCCGCCGCTGACCGCGGAGGAACACCGCCTGGTGTCCGAAGAGTGGGTCCGCACGACGGACGTGGCGGGCGAGATCGGTCTGGCCCAGGCGTTCGCCGACCAAGCCGCCCGCACCCCGGACGCCATCGCGGTCGAGTGCGGCGGCGAGCGACTGTCCTATCAGGACCTGCTGACGCGGTCCGCCGCGGTGGCCCGCGGCCTGGGTGTGGCCCCCGGCGCGCGCGTCGGGCTGTGTCTGGACCGATCGCTGGACCTGGTGGTGGGCCTGCTCGGCATCCTCGGCGCGGGCGCGGCGTACGTCCCGCTCGACCCCGCCTGGCCCACCGACCGAATGGCCTACGTGCTCGCCGACGCGGGCGTCGACGTGCTGCTGGCGGACCGCCCTATTCCGCACTACACGGGGAAAGTCCTGTCAGTAAAAGATTTCGACGCCGGTACTGGCGAATCGTTCGCGCCGACCGGTCCCGACGACCTCGCGTACCTGATCTACACCTCGGGCTCGACCGGCAGGCCCAAGGGCGTAATGGTCACCCACCGCAACGTCGCGCGGCTGGTCAACGGCGTGCGACAGCACGTCGACCTGTCGGCCGACGACGTGTGGTCGATGTTCCACTCGGTCGCCTTCGACGTGTCGGTGTTCGAGCTGTGGGGCGCCTGGCTGACCGGCGGCCGCGTCGTCGTCGTGCCCTACCTGGCGAGTCGCGACCCGGAACACCTGCGGCGGCTGCTGGCCGAGCACCGGGTCACCGTGCTGAGCCAGACCCCGACTGCCTTCCGGCAGCTCGCCGGGGTCGACGTGGCGCGCGCCGATCGCCTGGATGCCCTGCGGTACATCGTGTTCGCCGGTGAGGCGCTGGACGTGCGGGTGCTCGGCCCGTGGCTGGACAAGTACGGCGACGGCACGCCGGTGCTGGTCAACATGTACGGCACCACCGAGACGACCGTGCACGCCACCTACCACCGGGTGCGCGCGACCGAACTCGGGGCGGCGCACCAGAACCGGGTCGGGCGCCCGCTGCCGGACCTGACCGTCCACCTGCTCGACGCCGACGGCAGCCCGGTCCCGGTCGGCGCGGTGGGCGAGATCCACATCGGCGGCCCCGGCGTGTCCCACGGCTACGCGGGCAGGCCGGAGCTGACGGCCGAGCGATTCATCGAGAGCCCGGAACGGCGCTACCGCACCGGGGACATGGCCCGCTGGCTGCCCGACGGCACGCTGGACTTCCGGGGCAGGCGCGACTCGCAGGTCAAGATCCGCGGATTCCGGGTGGAGCTGGGCGAGATCGAGGCGGTACTGCGTGAGCACGGCGACGTGGCCGACGCGGTGGTGGTGGCAAGGCCGGGACGCGCCGAGGACACCGAACTCGCCTGCTACGTCGTGGCCCACGCAGGCGCCGACCCGACCCGCGCCGAGCTGACCGCGCACGCCCGGCTGCTGCTCCCGGACTACCTGGTACCCAGGACGCTCACCGTGCTGGAGGCGTTGCCCCGCACGGCGAACGGCAAGATCGACCTGCGGGCGCTGCCCGAGCCGGACCAGGCCGATGGCGTGGTCTTCGTGGCACCGCGCGACGAGTGCGAACGGATGCTCGCGCGGGTCTGGCAAGACGTGCTCGGCGTCGATCGGGTCGGCGCGCACGACAACTTCTTCGACCTTGGCGGCCATTCGCTGCTGGCCACCCGGGCGATGAGCCGGACGCGGGTGGCGCTGGGCCGCGACGCCCGGGTCAGCCTGCTGTTCGACCGACCGGTGCTGGCCGATCTGGCCGCCGCACTGTCCGATGTGGACAAACCAGCCGACCAGGTCGCCCGGCTGCCGCGCACACCTGGTCAGGACGGCACCATCGAGCTACCGGTTTCCTCGGCGCAGCGCAGGCTGTGGCTGCTCGACCGACTCGACGCCGCGAGCGCGGGCGCGTACGTCATCGGCACCGCCGTCAAGCTGACCGGCCCGCTCGACGTGCCCGCGCTGCGCGCCGCGTTCGACGCCGTCGTGGCCCGGCACGAGCCGCTGCGCACGGCGTTCACCGTCCGCGACGGCGAACCCGTGCAGACCGTGTGTCCGAATAGGACTGTCGCCCTGGACGTCGTCGACGAGCCCGACGTCGACGCAGTGCTGCGCGACCGGCTCACCGCGCCGTTCGACCTGGCAGGCGGACCCCTGGTCCGGGCGACGCTGGCCCGCGTCAGCGCGGGTGAACACGTTCTCCTGCTGGCGATGCACCACGCGATCGGCGACCAGTGGTCGACCCAGGTCATCGTCGCCGACCTGGTGGCGGCCTACCGCGCCCTCGTCACCGGCCAACCGAACCCGTTGACACCATTGGACATCCAGTTCGCCGACCTGGCCGCACACGAGCGCGACCGAGTGGCCAGGGGCGACCTCGACACCGAGATCGCCCACTGGGTCGAGCGGCTAGCCGGCCTGCCGGTGCTCGATCTGCCCACCGACCACCCCCGACCGATGGCGCGGAGCTACCGGGGCGGGCAGCGGTCGACGTACGTCGCGGCGAGCGTCGTCACCGCACTGGCGGCGACTGCCCGCGACCACGACGCGACGCCGTTCATGGCCGCGCTCGCGGCCTACGACCTGATGCTGTCGCGCTACTGTGGACAGACCGATTTCGGTGTCGCCGTCCCGGTCGCCTGCCGCGACCGGCCGGAAGCCGAGCGGGTGGTGGGGTTCTTCGCCAACACCCTGGTGCTGCGGGCCGACCTGGCGGGCGTCGTCACGGTCGGGGACCTGCTGGGCCGCGTGCGGCGGACCTGCCTGGACGCCTACGCGCACGCGGGTGTGCCGTTCGAGACGCTGGTCGAGCACCTGTCGGTGCCGCGCGACCTGTCCCGTACCCCGGTGGCACAGGTCGGTTTCGCGCTGATCGAGCGGGTGGCGGCCGCCGACCGCGAGTTCGCGGGCGTGCGGGCCGAGCCACTGGCGTTCGACCCGAGCACGGCCAAGACCGACCTGACGATCACCGTGGTCCCCGCCGACGACGGCGGCTGGCGGGTGGTCGCCGAGTACGCGGCGGACCTGTTCGATCCCTCCACAGTGGACCGCATGCTCGCGCACTTCGTGCTGCTGCTCGACGAGTTCGCCGCCGACCCGCGCGGGCCGATCGCCGCGCTGCCCGCGCTGCCCGCCGCCGAGCTGGCGCAGTTGACGCGGTGGGGCACCGGTCCGACCGACCGGGCGCTCGACACCACGTGGCCGGACCTGTTCGAGGCGCAGGTCGCCCGGACGCCGGACGGGATCGCGCTGGTCCACGGCGACCAGCAGGTGAGCTTCGCCGAGCTGAACGCCCGCGCCAACCGGTTGGCACACCACCTGATCACCCTGGGGGTGCAAGCCGATTCGCTGGTGGGCCTGGTCGCGGACCGGTCGGTGGAGATGGTCGTCGGGGTACTGGCCACCCACAAGGCGGGCGGCGCGTACGTACCCGTCGATCCGACGTACCCGGCCGAGCGCATCGCCTTCATGCTGGACGACGCGAGCGCCGACGTCCTGCTGATCCAGCGCCACCTGACCCACACAGTGTCTACTTCGGACACCACGGTGGTACTGCTCGAAGACGACCACGACGGCCCCGCGGACAACCCGCCGCGGCGCTGCCGACCCGACCACATCGCCTACGTCATCTACACTTCCGGCTCCACCGGCACCCCGAAGGGTGTCTGCGTGGAGCACCGCTCGGTGGCGAACCTGCACCTCGCCGGGCACCGCGCGCACCTGCACGAGCACAGCCGGGTGCTGCAGTTCGCGCCGTTCAGCTTCGACGTGTCGGTCTTCGAGATGGTGTTGTCGCTGCTGAGCGGTGTCCCCCTGGTGATCCCGACGCCGCGGGACCTGGCGGGCGGTGTGGAGATCGTCGGACTCATCAACCGCGAGCGGATCACCTTCACCTTCCTGCCGCCCTCGCTGCTGGCCCACCTGTCGCCCGAACACGTGCCCACGATCGAACTGCTCGGCTCGGGCGGCGAGGACTGCCCGCCGGACGTGGCCGAGCGGTGGGGCGGCGCCAAGGAGTTCCTGATCGGTTACGGCCCAACGGAGTGCACCGTTTTCGCCACCGTGACCGACCGCATCGTCGGCGGCGGACACCCCCCGATCGGCAGGCCGGTGGAGAACACGATCGTCCGGGTGCTCGACGACGACCTGCGGCCGCGCCCGATCGGGGTCCCCGGCGAGCTGTACATCGGCGGCGCGGGGCTGGCCCGGGGCTACCTCGACCGGCCCGAGCAGACCGCGGCCGCGTTCATCAGCGACCCCGGAACCGGGCAGCGGGTGTACCGAACCGGTGACCTGGTGCGGTATCTGCCCGACGGCAACCTGGAATTCCTTGGCCGGGTGGACGAACAGGTGAAGATCCGCGGCTTCCGAATCGAACTCGGCGAGATCACCGCCGCCATGCGGGCCCACCCGGCGGTGCGGGACGCCGTCGCCGTGGCCCGCGAGGACTCCCCCGGCGACCGGCGCCTGGTCGGCTATGTCACGGCCGATGCCGACCCGACCGAGTTGTCCAGGAGTGTGCGCGCGGCGCTGGCCGAGCGGCTGCCGCGGTACATGGTGCCCGCGTTCGTGGTGGTACTGGCCGAACTTCCCCTGACGCCCAGCGGCAAGGTGGACCGGCGCGCGCTGCCAGCCCCCGAGGGCGCGGCCGCCGAGGCCGAGTACGTCGCGCCGCGGACACCGACCGAGCGGCGGCTGACCCGGCTGGTGGCCGAGACACTGCGGATCGAGCGAGTCGGCCTGGACGACGACTTCTTCGCCCTGGGCGGGCATTCCCTGCTCGCCGCGCGACTGCACGCGACGATCCGCCGGATCTGGCAGGTGGACCTGCCGATCCGCAGCGTGTTCGAGCACCCCCGGATCGGCGCGCTCGCCGACCTCCTCGACAGCGCCGGAACGGTGGACACCGCCGCGGTCGAGGCCGAGCACGCCGCCGCACTGCGCGCCGATGTCGCGCTGCCCGCGGACATCGCCCCGGTGGGCGAGGTGGTGTGGTCGGAGCGGCCGGAGACGGTCCTGGTCACCGGGGCCACCGGGTTCCTCGGCGCGTTCCTGGTCGAGCGGTTGGCCGAAACCGGCGCGACAGTACTGTGTCTGGTCCGCGGGGCGGACGACGCGCAGGCGCAGCGGCGGCTGGAGGAGCACCTGCGCAAGCACGAACTCTGGCGGCCGAGTTGGGCCGGGCGGGTCCGCGCGGTCAACGGCGACCTCGCCGCGCCGCGCCTCGGACTGTCCGAAGTGGACTTCGCCGGGCTGGCGCGCTCGGTGGACGAGATCTACCACTCCGGTGCCGTGGTCCACTTCCTGCGCCCCTACTCGATGCTGCGCGACGGCAACGTCCTCGGCACCATCGAGGTGCTGCGGCTGGCCACGGCCGACCGACCGGTGCCCGTGCACTACATCTCCACCATGTCGGTGTTCGGCGGCCTGGCTGGCGGCGCCGACCTGACCACGGCGGTGCTGCGCGAGGACCGACTCCCCGACGTGCCGCCGCCCGCGGGCGACACCGGCTACAACCACAGCAAGTGGGTGGCCGAACAGATCGTCGCGCTGGCCCGCGAACGCGGCGTGCCGGTCGCGGTGTACCGGCCGGGCCGCATCGGCGGGGACAGCCGCACCGGGATCTGGCGCACGGACGACCTGGTGAGCCAGGTGATCCGGGCGTGCGCGACCACCGGGCTGGTGCCGGACGCGGGCCTGGCCACCGACCTGGTGCCGGTCGACCACATGGCGGCGGCGATCGCCCGGCTCGCCCGCGTCCCCGCGTCGCTGGACCGGACGTTCCACTTCGCCCTCGCCGAGAAACTCCCGCTGGTCAGCCTCGCCGATGCGCTGACCGCGGGCGGCTGGCCCGCCCGGCCGGCACCGCTGCGGCAGTGGTACGAGGCGGTCACGGCCGCCGCCGAGCACGACCCCGTGCTCGGCAGCGTGCTGGCGATGTACGCGCCGCTGGCCGAGGGCCGGGTGCACGGGCCGGGCGAGCCCGTCTTCGACACCAGCGCGAGCCGAGAACTCCTTGGCGCGGAACTGCCCCCGCCGCGGGTGGGTGTCGAGCTGATCGGCCGTTACCTGGATGCCCTGGCGGCAGCGGACTTCCTGCCGCCACGGGAACCGACACGGGAGGAAGCGTAGATGCGCACCGACAGACCGATCATCGTCGTTGGCGCGGGAGTGGGTGGCCTGACCGCCGCACTTGCCCTGCACCGCAACGGGTTGCCCGTCGAGGTCTACGAGCGGCGGACCGTGGCCGAGATCCTCGACGCGCCGGGCAGCGGACTCACCCTGTGGAGCAACGCCTCGACCCCGCTGGGCTGGCTGGGCCTGGGCGACCGGCTGCAGGCCAGGGCCGAGCCGGTGACCGCCATCCACAGCTTCGACGCCCGCCGCCGGGTGCGGTTCAAGATGTCCACCCACCGACACATCTGGCCGGGCGCGCTGCCCTCGCTGTCGATCGGCCGAATGGACCTCGCCGAGACGCTCATGTCGGCATGCGACGAACGCGGCATTGCGATCCACTATGGACAGAAGGTGACCGGGTACACCGACGGCCCGGACGGCGTCGAGGTCCGGTTCGAGAACGACAGGGCCGGTGTGGTCGGCGCCGCGCTCGTGGGCGCGGACGGCGTCCGCTCCGCGATCCTGGCCCGGTTGCACGGCGGCGAGGTCCCCGGGATCTACCTGGGTCGGACCGTCTATCGCGGTGTCATCGAGAACGCGCGCGGTCTGGTGGCGGGCATCCCGCAGCTCTTCCACGACGAAGCCACCGGGATCGGCGGCGGGGTCTACCCGGTCGGCGACGGCCGGGGCGCCTGGACCCTGTCGGTCCGGGCGCCCGCGGGCGAGCGGGACGAACCCGGCCGACTGCACGCCAGGTCGGTGGAGTTGGCCCGGGTGCTGCCTTCCGTGCTGCGCGACATGGTCGACCAGACCCCGGGGGACGCCATCATCCGCACCGACATCTGGTACCACGAGTGGCACGAGAACTGGGGTGTTGGCCGGGTGACCCTGCTCGGCGACGCCGCGCACGCGATGCCCAACGACCTGGGACAGGGCGCCTGCCAGGCGGTCGAAGACGCCGTGGTGCTCGCCGACGCCCTGGTGGCGTCCGATATGGACAGTCTTACTGGGATGGCCGACGCGCTGCGCGGCTACGAGCGACGCCGGTTCGAGCGGGTCAAGTGGGTCCGCGAGCAGTCGGTGCGCGTGGCCACCGCGCCCGAGGTGCGCAACCCGGTCGGCCGGTGGCTGCTCGGCAAACTGACCCGGCTGTACCTGTCCCTGGCCGAGAAGGGCATGTGGCGGCAGATGCAGGCGCTGCCCGAGCTGACCGCGACCGGCACCCCGGTGGCCGAGGCGGCGGGGTCGGCCCCGTGACCGACCTGGCGGAGTTCCCCGCGCCGGTGACCTATCTGCCCGCCGACGACGAGGCGTGGCGGTCGAAGGTCCGCTCGTTCGCCGAGTCCGCGATCGGGCCCCGGGTGCGCGCGATGGACACCGCGGCGCGGATCGACCCGGAGCTGGTGCGCGAGCTGTTCGACGCCGAGCTGATGGGGGTCGAGGTGCCGCGGGCCTACGGCGGCGCGGGCGGCGACCTGTTCAAGGTGGTCCTCACCATCGAGGAGATCGCCCGGGTGGACCCGTCGGTCGCGGTGCTGGTCGACGTGCAGAACGCGCTGGTCGTCAGCGCGATCCTGCGGCACGGCGACGGCGACGCGCGGCGGCGGCACCTGCTCCGGCTGGCGACCGGAACCGTTGGGGCGTATGCGATCTCGGAGGCGGACACGGGCAGCGACGCCTTCGCGATGACCACTACCGCGCGCGCGGACGGCTCCGGGTACGTGCTGTCCGGGGCCAAGCGGTGGACCAGCAGCGCGGCCGAAGCGGGGCTGTTGCTGGTGTTCGCGCGCCTGGCGGGGATCGGGCTGACCGCGTTCCTGGTCGACCGGGACACCCCGGGCGTCCGGGTCGGCGAACCGATCGCCAAGATGGGCGTGCGGGCGAGTTCGACCTGCGACGTCACCTTCGACGAGGTGCGGGTGGGCCGCCACAACGTGCTCGGCAGGCCCGGAACCGGTGAGCTGCTCGCGATCGAGACGCTGAACATCGGCAAGATCGGCATCGCCGCGCAGCTCGTCGGCCTGGCGGGCGGCGCGCTGGCCGCGGCGACCGGCTACGCCGAGACCCGCACCCAGTTCGGTCAGCCGATCTCGGCATTCCAGGGGGTTTCCTTCCCGCTGGCCAGGTTGGCCGCCGAGTTGGAGGGCGCCCGGACCGTGCTCTACAACACCGCGCGGCTCGTGCAGCGCGGCGGCGAGCCCGCCGCGCGGCTGCGGATGACCGCCGTGGCCAAGTACCTGGCCTCCGAGGTCGCCGAGCGGATCGCGAGCCAGGCCGTGGAGACCTTGGGCGGCAACGGTTTCATCCCGGACTACCCGGTGGAGAAGTTCTACCGCGACGCCAAGGTCGGCAAGATCTACGAGGGGACGTCGAACATGCAGTTCCGCACCATCGCGGGCACCCATGAGTGAGCTCCTGCTGTTCTGCCTGCCCTACGCCGGTGGTTCCGCGCGGCGGATCTACGGCGACTGGCAGGCCGCGCTGCCCGACTTCGTCACGGTGGTCCCGGTCGAACTGCCCGGCCGGGGTGTCCGAATCACCGAGCCGCTGCTGACCCGTGTCGAGGCCATGACCGACGACGCGCTGGGCGCGGTCATCCCCCGGCTGGACCGGCCGTTTGTCCTTTTCGGACACAGTCTCGGCGCCCTGGTGGGGTACGAACTGGCGCGCAGGCTGGAACACCTGCACCGGTACCCGCCCGCACACCTGATCATGTCCGGGCACCGGGCACCGCAGTTGCCGACAACATCGGACAACGACTACGACCTGCCGTTGCCGCAGTTCCGCGAACGGCTGCGCCAGTTGGCCGGGACACCGGAGGAAGTGCTGGCGAGCAGGGAACTGCTGGAGGTGTTCGCGCCGATCATCCGGGCCGACTTCGAGGCCGCCGACACCTACCGGTTCCGCTCGGGGCCGGGGCTCTCGGGCCCGATGACGGTCTACGGCGGGGTCGACGATCCAGAGGCGCCGCCGGACACCCTGCCCCGGTGGGCCGAGCTGACCACCGGTCACTGTGCGGTCCGCGTGCTCGCGGGCGGGCACTTCTTCCTGCACCAAGAACAGGATGCGCTGTTGTCGGGAATCGCCGACGACCTGGCCGCGGTACGCATACCGCGCGGGCGCACAACTTCGGGAAGGGCGAACTGATGCGCTTGCGACCCTGGTTCTACAACACGCTGTACCGGCTCAAGATGGCGCCGTGGGACAAGGAGGTCCGGCCGGTGCTCGTCGAACTGGTCGAGACCGGCAGGCTCGACCCGACCGAGATCCGTGCCGCTGTCGATCTCGGCTGCGGCACCGGCGCCGAGGTCGTCTACCTGGCCGCACAAGGGTTCCAGCGGGTCGACGGGGTGGACTTCTCCCCGGTCGCGATCCGCCAGGCCCGCGCCAGGGCCAAGGCGGCGGGCGTCGGCGACCGCTGCGGGTTCCACCGGGCCGACCTGACCGCGGCCACGGTGCCCGGCCTCGCACCCGGCTACGACCTGGTCTGCGACTTCGGCGCGCTCAACGACACCGTGGGCGAGGCCCGGCTGGCGGTGGCCGCGCTGATCACCCGGCTGTGCAAGCCGGGCGGAAGGGCGCTGCTGTGGGCGTTCCAGGGCGACAAGGCCGAACTGCCCGCCGCCGCGCGGATGGCGCCGATGATCGCCCCCGGTGAGGAGAAGGAACTGTTCGGCGAGACCTTCGACATCGAGTACCTGCCGACCCGCCCGCGCACGGCGATGCTGCTGATGACCAGGAGGCAGTCATGACCAAGCCGGTTCTGGTCGCGGGCGCGGGAATCGGCGGGCTCACCGCCGCGCTCGCGATGAGCAGGCACGGCATCCCGGTGCGGGTGTTCGAGCGGCGCACCCTCGCCGAGATCACCGCGTCGGCCGGGTTCGGCCACACCATCTGGAGCAACGCGACTACCTCGCTGGCCACGCTCGGACTGGCCCAGGGACTGCGTGACGCGGGCGAGTACCTGCGCGCGTCCGAGAGCCGCAATTCGCGCCAGGAAGTCATGTTCCGAATGGAGATGGCCAAGAGCATGTCCCCCGGCGCGATGCCCGCGATGGGCATCGGCCGGGCCGACCTGATCGGCCTGCTGCGCGAGGCGTGTCTGAGCCGCGGCGTCGACATCCGGCACGGCTGCGCCATCCACCGCTTCGACCCCACCGAGGGCGGCGTCACGCTGAAGGTGGGCGACGGGGAAACGGTGACCGGTGCGGGCCTGATCGGCGCCGACGGCGTTCGGTCCACTGTGCACACTCAGGTGCACGGCGGGCTGCCGCTGCTGGACACCGGCCGCTCCACCTACCGCGGCATCGCCACCGGCACCTGCGGCCTGAGCGGGGGCGTCGTGCACCTGTTCTCCGACCCGGCCAGCCGAATCGGCGGCGGCGCCTGGCTGATCGGCGGCGACCGGGTGGTCTGGACGCTGTCCTGCGAACGGGCGCCCGACGGCGAGGACCCGCAGGGCACGTGGGCCCGCGCGATGGAGATGGCCGAGCTGCTCGGCGAGATCCCCCGCACGTTCGTCTCCCGCACGCCGCCGGAGCGCACCACCAGAACCCACGTCTTCCACCACGACTGGCTCGACTACTGGGGCCACGGCCCGGTCACCCTGCTCGGCGACGCCGCGCACGCCCTGCCCACCGACCTCGGCCAGGGCGCCTGCCAGGCCATCGAGGACGGCGTCGTCCTCGGCGATGCCCTGGCCTGCGCGCAAGACGTGGCGTCGGGTCTGCGCGCCTACGAGCGGCGGCGCAGGCCGCGGGTCGCGTGGATTCGCCAGCAGGTGTTGCGGGTCAACGGTTTCAAGCCGATCGCCAACCCCGCCGCGCGCTGGCTGGTCACCAAGATCGCGAAGGTGGTCATCGCCGCCAGCGCACCGAAGATGTGGCGCGAGATCCAGCGCCCGCCCGAACTGTCCGCCGAACCCGCCGTCGCCGCATGACCTTTGTGCCACCAGGTGTACCCGAACGAGCAGTGACCGGACTTCCACCCCTAAGAGACTCGTCACGCCGATGCGGCGAGCGGCAGGGTCGGGAGCGAATTGACCAACAGCGTGGGGAGCGGACGCGATGACCCAGGTCATGACCGACAAGGCGGGCTGGATCGACCAGGCGCATCGATCCGGCCTGCGGTCGGTGCTCCGGGCGAACGCGCAGGACGACCCCGACGCGCCCGCCTTCCGGTTCCTGCCGCCCGGCCACCAGCCGGGCGCGCCGGGGACGGTGTTGAGCCGCGGTGACCTCGACCTCGCCGCACGCGCGCTGGCGGTCCGCATCCAGGACCGGGTCGCCCCGGGCGGGCGCGTGCTCGTCCTGCACCAGCCGGGAATCGAGTTCCTGACCGCGCTCGCCGCCTGCTTCTACGCCGGGGTGACGGCCGTGCCGTGCGCCCCGCCGAAACTGATCGGCACCCCGCTCGCCGCGTCCCAGCCGGACGCGCGGCGCTTCGCCGACATCGGGGCACACGCGAAGGTCGAGGCGATCGTCACCACCGCCGGGCTCCAGCCCGAGTTGGCCGAACTGTGGGGCGAGCGGCCGGTCGACTGGATCACCGCGGCGGGCACGGCGCGGGACTGGCGGCCACGCCGGATCGAGAGCAGGGATCTCGCGCTCATCCAGTACACCTCCGGTTCGACCGGGAACCCCAAGGGGGTCATGGTCTCCTCCGGGAACTTCATCGCGCAGCTCGTCAACTTCGGCGCGCTGGTCGGACTTCCCGACGGCGGCAACGTCGTGAGCTGGATGCCGGTGTTCCACGCGCTCGGGCTCGGGCACCTGTGGCTGCCGCAACTGACCGGCGGCCACGCGACCTTCCTCGTGCCGGACGACTTCGTCGCCGACCCGTACCGCTGGCTGCACGCCATCTCCGCGACTCCCGGCCCGGTGCTGGGCGGCGGCCCGAACTTCGCCTACGAACGCTGCGTCGAGGCGGCGGCGACCGCGGAACCGGTCGACCTGAGCGGCTGGCACGCCGCGCCCTCTGGCGGCGAACGCATCCGCCCGCAGACGGTCGAGCGCTTCGTCAGCACGTTCGAGCCGTGGGGTTTCCGCCGTGCCGCATTCTATCCCGGCTTCGGCCTGACCGAGGCGATGCAGTTCGTGACGCTTCGCCCGGCGACCGACCCGACCCACCGCGGCTACGATTCCGTCGCGCTCGAAGCGGGCCGCGCCGTCCCGGCCACCGCGGAGGACCGCGCGCTCGACCTGGTGCCGTGCGGCCCCGCGGGCCCCAACGCCGAGGTGCGCGTGGTCGATCCGGTCACCCGAGAGGTCAAGGAAGCCGGCGGTGTCGGCGAGGTCTGGGTGGGTGGACCCGTTGTGTGCCAAGGCTACTGGGACAATCCAGAGCTGACCGAGGAGGTCTTCCGCGCGCGTCTCGCCGATGGCACCGGCCCCTTCCTGCGCACCGGGGACATCGGTTTCCTCGACGGCGGCGAGGTCGTGCTGTGCGGCCGGATCAAGGAACTGGTCATCATCCGCGGCCGTAACCTGCACCCCCAGGACATCGAGTTCACCGTCCAGTCCGTACACCCGGCGCTGCGCAACCGCCCTGGCGCGGCGTTCGCCGTCGACGGGCCGGAGACCGAACTGCTCGTCGTCGCGCAGTCGCTGCCCGAGGACGCCGGTATCGATCCGATCGACCTGGCCAGGCGGATCGCGCGCGCGGTCACGTCCGTGCACGAGGTGCCCGTGCACGAGGTGCTGCTCGTGCCGGAGACCGCGATCGCCCGCACGGCAAGCGGAAAGGTACGCCGCACAGCTACCCGCGACGACTACCTCGCGGGCAAGCTGACCACGGTCGCCGCGGCCGAGCAGACCGTCCACTCAGGACCGGTGCGGCAGCCGCGGGGAGACCTGCACGCCCAGGTGAAGAGTCGGGTGGCCAGGGCGCTCGACCTGCCCGCGGACGCCGTGCCCGACGACGAGCCGCTGGTGATCCTCGGCCTCGAATCGGTGAAGGCGATCGCGCTGCGCTACGAGCTCGAAGCCGAGTTCGGCTGCGGGCTGCCCGCCGCGAAGTTCCTCAGCGGCACCGTCACCGAACTCGCCGAACTGGTCGCGGAGTCCACACAGGACAGTATGGATTGGCCGGAACTGGTCGCCGACCCGGAACACCGGCACGACCCGTTCCCGCTCACCGTGCTCCAGCACGCCTATCTCGTCGGCCGCAGCCCGTCCTTCGAACTGGGCGGCACGTCGATCCACCTCTACGCCGACCACGAGTGCCTCGACCTCGACCTCGACCGGCTGCGCGCCGCGCTCGACCGGCTGATCGAGCGGCAGGAGATGCTGCGCTCGGTCGTCTCGGCCGACGGATACCAGCAGATCAGCGCCGACCCGCCCGCGTATCCCTGGCGGGAGTACGACCTGCGCGACGGCGGACCGGGTGAACTCGACGCCCATCTGGCCGAGATCCGCGCGGAGTTGGGGCACCAGGTGATGCCCCTGGACGAGTGGCCGATGTTCGACATCCGGGTCACCCGGGTCGACGACCGGCGGTGTCACGTGCACGTCAGTCTCGATCTGCTCATCTTCGACGTCGCGAGTGTGCGGCTGTTCTTCCTGGAGTGGGGCGAGTTCTACCGCGACCCGGATGTCGAACTGCCGCCGATCGATGTGTCCTTTCGCGACTTCGTCACCGCCGTGCGCCGCATCCCGGAGACGACGGCATACCAGCGGGCGCGCGAGTACTGGCTGGAGCGCTTGGACACCCTGCCGCTCAGCCCCGAACTCCCGCTGCGCACGGACATCGAGTTCCCCGACGGCAAACCCGTCCGCAGCAGGCGCAGGCACCGGGTCGATCCGGCGCGCTGGGCCGGGCTGAAGACCCGCGCCGCCGAACTCGGCGTGACACCGACGGCCGTGCTGCTCGCCGCCTACTCGACCGTGCTGGGCGCCTGGAGCGGCAGCGGTCACTTCACCGTCGACGTGCCGCTGTTCAGCCGGTACCCGCTGCACCCGGACATCGAGAAGGTGTTGGGGGACTTCACTTCGGTGACGCTGCTGGAGGTCGACCTCCGCCCGGGCGACGGTGTCGCCGGGCTCAGCGACCGGATCCAGAAGCAGCTCTGGCGCGATCTCGAACACCGGCTGTTCTCCGGCGTCGAGGTCGCCAGGGAGGCGGCGGCGGTCCGAGGGGTCCCGGCCAGCAAGTTCGCGTCGGTTGTGTTCGCGAGCATCCGCGAGCACGGCCAGGACCAGGGTTTCGCCCAGGGCGAGTGGGGTTCGGCCTGGTTGGGCGAGATGGTGCACGCGATCACCCAGACCCCGCAGGTGCTGCTCGACCAGCAGGTGTTCGAGGAGGACGGCTCGCTGGCCTTCAACTGGGACGCGGTCGAAGCACTGTTCCCCGCCGGCATGCTCGACGACATGTTCGACACCTACTGCGGGCTGCTCGACGCGCTGGCGGACGACGAAACAGCCTGGCGGACAGACGGTTTCACCGTGCTGCCCGAGGCGCACCGGCAGGTGATCGATCAGGCGAACGACACCGGGGGCGAGGCTCCCGGCGGACTGCTGTTCGACGGTTTGGTCGAGGTCGCGCGCCGCGCGCCGGACAGCGTCGCGGTCGTCGGCGCGGACCGCACGCTGACCTACGGCGAGTTGTACCGGCACGCCTGCCGCTACGGTCGACAGTTGCGGGATCTCGGCGCCCAGCCGGGTGAGCTGGTCGCGGTCTGCCTGGAGAAGTCCGCCGCGCAGATCGTCGCGGTGATCGCCGCGCACCTGTCCGGCGCCGCGTATCTCCCGCTGGACCCCGACCTCCCGCCGGGCAGGCGCGCGGAGGTGCTCGCCCACTCCGGCGCCCGGTACGTGCTGGCCGCGGCCGAGGACTGGCCGCAAGGCGTGCTGGCCCTGCGCGTCGATCTGGACGAGGCAGGCGGCGAACCGCTGGAACCGGTGCAGCGCCCGGAAGATCTCGCCTACGTGCTCTACACGTCGGGCTCGACCGGGCAGCCGAAGGGCGTGGCGCAGTCGCACGCCGCCACGCTCAACACCCTCGCCGACGCGGGTGCGCGGATGGGCGTCGGTCCCGGCGACCACGTGCTCGGCCTGTCGCAGCTCGGTTTCGACCTGTCGGTGTGGGACGTGTTCGGCGTACTCGGCGCGGGCGCGACCCTGGTGCTGCCCGAACCGGCGGCGCAGCGCGACCCGTCCCGCTGGTGCGAGCTGATGGCCGAGTATCCGGTCACGCTGTGGAACTCCGTGCCCGCGCTGCTGCGGATGCTGGTCGAACACCTCCGCCCGGCCTGGGGCCTGGCACCGCATCCCGCGCTGTCGCACCTGCGCGCCGTCTGGCTCTCCGGCGACTGGATTCCGGTCGATCTGCCTGCCGAGGTCCGCGCCCTGGCACCGGGTGCGCGGATCATCGCCTCCGGTGGCCCGACCGAGACCGCGATCTGGTGTGTGGTGAACGAGGTCGACGCCGTCGATCCACAGTGGACGTCCATTCCGTACGGACGGCCGATGTGCAACCACCGCATCCACGTGCTCGACGAGGGCCTGCGGCCGTGTCCGGTCGGCGTCCAGGGCGAGATGTACATCGGTGGCGCCGGTCTGGCCCAGGGCTACTGGCGCGATCCCGAGCGCACCGCCGAGAGCTTCATCGTGCATCCGGCGACGGGCGAACGGCTGTACCGGTCCGGCGACCTGGGCCGCTGGCGGGCCGATGGCATGCTGGACATCCTGGGCCGCAGCGACTTCCAGGTGAAGATCGGCGGGTTCCGAATCGAACTCGGCGAGATCGAGGCCCGGCTCGGCTCCCATCCCGAGGTCGGCACGGCTGTCGTCGTCGCGGCAGGCCCCGACCACCAGCGCAGCAGGCTCGTCGCCGCGGTCGTGCCCGCCGGTACGAAGGCGGACGACCTCGGTACCGACGTCGAGCTGAACCCGTTGCGCAGGCTGGAGTTCACCGCCGAACAGCGGGGTCGCCGGTCCGATCTGGACGGTGCCGAGGTCGTTTTCGCCGGACGCCAGGAACACGATCTGCGCCCGGACTACCAGCGGCGCGCCACCGCCCGCAACTTCGGCGACGAGCCGGTCGAACTGGCCGAACTGGCCGGGTGGCTGGAGAACCTGCGCTGCGTCGAGGCGGAGCCGACACCGAAGTACCGCTACGCCTCGGGTGGCGCCCTGTACCCGGTCCAGGTCTACCTGTACGTGCGGCCCGACCGCGTGCGCGGACTCCCCGGCGGCACCTACTACTACGATGCGCTCGCGCACAGCCTGCGCGAGGTGCGCCAAGGCGTCGAGGTGGCCGAGGACGTCCACGTCCCGGACAACCGCGCGGCCTACCGGTCCTCGGCGTTCACCGTGTTCCTGATCGCGCAGCACCGGGCGATAGACCCGCTCTACGGCGCCCGCGCCCGCGACTTCTGCCTGATCGAAACCGGCCTGATCACCCAACTGCTGGAGGGCGAAGCGGATCGACACGGCCTCGGTGTCCGCCAGGTCGGCCGGGTGCGCGACACCGCCGGGCTGCGCGCGGCTCTGCGGCTCGACGACGGCCACGAGGTGCTGCACGGCCTGATCTGCGGCCCGAAGACCGACGTCGCGCTCAGGGCGGCGGACCTGTCGACCCGCCTGCGCGAGTACCTCGCCGACCTGCTGCCGCACTACATGGTGCCGGGCACCGTGATCGTGCTCGACGAGCTCCCGCTCAGCGCCCGGGGAAAGATCGACCGGCCCGCCGTCGCGAACCTCACCTCGGCCGCGCCCGCCCGGCCGAGCGCTCCCCCGGCCAGCGACACCGAACGCCAGGTCGCCGACGTCTTCGCCGAGGTGCTCAAGGCGGAGTCCGTACCGGTCACCGTCAACTTCGCCGACCTGGGTGCGAACTCGGTACAGCTCGTCGCGATCCACCGACGGCTACTGGCCACAGTGGACCGCCACTTCCCGCTCATGACGATGTTCGACCACACCACCGTCCGACGGCTGGCCGAGTGGCTGGATTCGCCCGAGCGGTCGGCCACCGATCCCACCCCCGCCCCGCGCCGATCCCCCAGGCGCCGCGGCCGAAGGTAGTCCGACCCCGCGTGGGGGGGGGGGGGGGGGCGGGGGCGGGCCCCCCCCCCGCCACACCCCCCCCCCCAACACAACCCCACCGCCCGAGGGGCGGAAGCGGCCC